>JAKSVR010000019.1 GCA_024427105.1 Mycoplasmoidaceae bacterium
AGTCGAACAATTCCTTTAGAAACAATTGAAAATAAAACAAGTTTTATTAAACATGAAGCTAAAGTAACACAACTTGATAAAGAAAAAATGTATTATTTAAACACCAAAGGTTTAAATGATAAACAAGCCAAGAATATGCTATCATTGGGTTTTCTTGAACCATTTACTGAACAGCTTCCTATGGAATATGCTGTTGAACTAAATAGACTATTAAACGAAGATTTTAAATAAAAAATAGGGATAATCCCTATTTTATTTTGCCAACACTTTGTCTAGATAATATGATTGGAAAGTTATTGCACCCAATGTTAGATTTAGTGCAAGAAGAACATCTTCATCTTGAAAATTTGATGTGTGATCAAAATGCACAAATTCTGTTTTTGAAGGAAATCTTGCATCTAAAGATCAAATTTCATTGTCTTTCATATATCTTATTGCAGTATCTAAACTTGCGTTTGTTTCAAGAAACAATGCTCAAGGAATAAATTGTCAACCAAATTGTTCTGCATCAAACAAGTATTGACCATAATATCCATGCATTTCAATATTTTTAAATTTGTAAACAAATGATGGATCTGCAGCTGGATCTGTATAAATTGTAATATTTATAGAAACTAAATGTCGATTGTAGTCAATTTTTTCAATATCTAATGTAAGTGTTCCTTCTGTTGCTGTTCCGGCTAAATGCATTGTTGATCATGCAATATCATCAGCAACAATTTCTTTGTTGTCTAGGATCTGACCAAAGTATCTATCAAGCACATTATGCATGCTCAATTCGCATTCATCATGTTGTAATTCTGGTTTTCATTCTGTATCAGAAAGATCATAACTCTTTGTAAATGGTTTATTAACAGAACAAGATGCTAATGGGATTAGTATGATTGGTGTACATGCAATTGGTATAAATTTCTTTAATTTCATAATTACCTCATTCCTCTATATTATACTTTCTTAGAAAAAATGAATATCGATATTGTTTTAGAAAAACTTTAAATAAATATAATGAATATATTATGAAGAACAAGAACATCGTTGCAAGACAACAAAACTTTGCAGATTGATACACATCAGTAATTAAAGAAGCTAAATTAGTTGAATATGGGCCAGTAAAAGGAACAATGTTCTTTTTACCTAATGGTTGGGCAATTTGAGAATCAATTAAAAATGAGATTGATAAACAATTTGCTAAGATGGGTGTTAAAAACATCCAACTACCACTTTTTATTAGGCAAGCCGACTTTCTAAAAGAAAAAGAACATGTTGAAGGTTTTGCTCCTGAATTATTTACTGTTTCAACAAATAAAAAAGGTGAACTTGCTGAACCATTAGTAATTCGTCCAACTTCTGAAATTAGTTTCTGCCAATGCTTTAAAATCCAAATTAGATCATTTAATGATCTACCGCTTTTATACAACCAATGATGTTCTGTATGCCGTTGTGAAAAGAATACAAGACCATTTTTAAGAAACACTGAGTTCCACTGGCAAGAACTTCATACTGCTCACGCAACTAAGGATGAAGCATTTAAACAAACTTTGAAAACTCTTGAAATTTATAAAAATTTCGTAGAAGACTATTTATGCATGCCAGTCTTAGTTGGTGAAAAAACCGAAAATGAACGATTTGCTGGTGCACAAAATACTTACACACTTGAAGCTTTAATGCAAGATGGTCAAGCTCTGCAATGTGCAACTAGCCATTATTTAGGACAAAACTTTGCTCGAGCTTACGAAGTAAAATTTCAAAATAAAGACAATAAATTTGATGTTGTTCATCAAACATCTGCTGGTATCTCAACAAGAATCATTGGTGGGTTAATTATGAGCCACAGCGATGACAATGGTTTAGTCTTACCATTTAAGATTGCACCAATTCAAATTGCCATCATTGTTGTTAATGCTAACGATAAAACAACAACTAACTATGTTAAGAACATCAAAAAAATTCTTGGCAATAAATACCGTATTATTGTTGATGACAGTGATAAATCCTTTGGATTTAAGATTAATAAATATCAAGTTCAAGGTGTGCCATTCTGTTTAGTAGTTGGCGCTCAAGAAATTGAAGCAAATGAAGTAACTTTCATTCGTCGTGATAGCAATGACAAAATTAAAGTTAGTGTTAAAACATTGAACAAGCATTTAACTGGATCAATTAAACAATATCAATCAAATTTATACAACACAGCAAAAAATCATTTAATTTCTTCAATTGTTGAAGTTGAAAACTTCAATCAATTCAAAGAAGTTATTAATAATAAGAAGATTGCATTGGCATATTTTGATGATACTGTTGCTAACGAAAAACAAATTAAAGAACAAACCGGAGCTACAGCTCGATGTATTAAATTGTCTGGAGTTACAAACAAAACTTGTTTCTTCACTGGAAAGCCAGCAACTCATCTAATCTATTTTGCCCGAGCATATTAGTATGAAAAAAGAATATATTAAATTTGACCACACTGTTCATTACAACATTAAAGGTCGAAAACGTTACAAAAGAAAAATGTTGTTAATTTTTGGAGGATTAGTACTTGTACTAATTGGCTGTTCTGCAATGTTTTTCTTTGGCAATGTTACTTGAGACCCTGAAGCAGGCTTTAGCCCAGAAGCAAACCCAAGTGAATGATGACAAATCTTGCTAATTGTATTAGCATCAATCATAACTATTGGCGCATTAATTTGTACCTTTCTATATTGTTTCTTTGACATCAAAAAGTTTTATCTGACTCAAGCGATTTATTTCAAAACACCTAAATTCAAACAAGCTAAAGCCGAAGCTTTAAAACAAGATTTAGTTAGTTTAAAAAAGAGCACAATTAAATGATACAAGAAACTTGGTTACCTTACTGGACAAGAAAAACGTGATATCTTAGAAAAACAAAAAGCTCTTAAACGAAAAGGAAAAGAAGCGTCAACCAAAAAAACACCTAATTAGGTGTTTTTTGTTACTTCTTTAACTGGTTTATAACTAAAGCGATGAACAGATTTAATTGGGCCATAACGCTTTAATGCATTAAGGTGGACCATTGTCCCATATCCTTTATTTTTAGCAAAACCGTATTGAGGATATTGCTGGCTAAGATCATCAAGGATCTTGTCACGATATACCTTTGCAAGAATACTAGCGGCAGCAATTGATGTTGATTTAGCATCCCCTTTAATAATTGGAACAATTATTGATCTCTCGTATTTTATCTCTTCAGCATCAACTAATACAACCGTTGGTTTAACTTTTAAATTATGTAATGCTTTAACCATTGCTTCTTTAGCAGCTTCTTTAATGTTAATAATATCAATTCTCGGAGCATCAACATATGCAATAGCGTATGCAACACAATTGTCTTTAATTATTTGAGCAAGTTCTTCCCTTTTCTTAATTGAAAGAACTTTTGAATCTTTGATTGCTTTGTTTTCATAGCCAACTGGCAAAATACATGCACATGCAACTACTGGTCCGGCTCAGCAACCACGGCCAACCTCATCAACGCCAGCAATAAACTTATGTTTTGCTTTCTGATATTTATGTTCATAATAGAACATATCGACTGGACGCCTTCTATTTTTCATAGTTTACTTTGCAAATCTTACCATTAATCATGTCATCAAATAATTTGTCAAGAGTTCGATTAATATCTAATTCTTTACCAGGCAAAATAAAACTACGTTTAGTAGCATATCATTTAATGAATTCATCATATCTTAAATCTTTGTCAAACCCATAATATGCTTTTAACTGAGTCAAATAATGTTTAACTAAGAATTCGTAACCGAATTGTACTACTTCATTAAGTGGTAAAGCTTCTTTCTTAACAGTATTTAGCAAAGCTAAAATGTATCCTTCTTTTTCTTCAGTAATGTCTTTAAAAATTATTCCAGGATTATCTTGTAAATACAATTGATCATTGATTTTAAGAATAGCTTGACGTTTTGTAACTGCTGGACGATTTCCAGTGATTGCTAGTCTTCGACTAGCTAAAAAATTGATTAGACTTGATTTACCAACATTTGGTAAACCAACAACCATTAAATAGAAAGTTGGTTTAGCAATTCCTTTTGCTTTCTTTTTTTCAATTAGTGGTGTAATGAATTGTTGGATCTTATTAATTAACTCATTTTTAAATTTCTTATTCTTGGTTGAACCAATAATTAGATTATTGGCACTAGTGGCACTTTTAACATCAGCAATGTCAGATTTTAAAGCAACACGAATGAATGGTTTTGAAATCTTTTCAAACTTTTTATTACTAGAATAATTGATAGCACGTGCATCAACTACTTCAATAACTAAGTCAACATTGACTAAAGATTCTTTAATCTTTTCTTCGGCAGAAGCCATATGTCCAGGGAATCAAGTAATCATATTTACCTCCTAAATTCATTTTTGAACAACATATCGTTTGTAGTTATATCACATATATCATTTCTTGCTATAAGCATTACCATATTCAAACCAACCGCGATCAAAGACATAGTCTTTTAATGCAACTATTCCACAGCCAACTAATACCAAGAATGGAATGCCAATGAATGGGCAAGCTTTAACTGGAATATTAAATATTTCTGAAACAAAGTGATATTCACCTTCTGGTTTTCAGTCATTGTAGTTTAAACCTGACACATTTCATTGACATCCAGTTGCTTTTGCAACAATGGCAACATAACAGTAATAGCAAACAATAATCCCAAAAGTCGCTAAAGCGCCTTTTCAGCCATTGCGAGGGGTATTAAGCATAACACCAACAGCAAATACTACTTGTAAGAAATGCATAATAAAATAACATTTCATTCCTTCATCAATTCCAATAAAAATAAATTTAGCTGTTAAAGATGCACCAACTGATTCATCAAAAGCAACAGATACAACAGTAATTATTCCACCAATTAAGGCAATTGGTGATAAAGCTCTAGCTGCCTTACGACTGGGATCAACCATTAAGCATACACACATACCTAATCCGGCAAATGGACATACGTCCAATAAAAAAGCTTTAGAAATAATTATGCTATCGTTATAGCTACCAGGATTTTCTAAAACAGCATTAGCATATCTTGTTCAATCAGGTCCAAAACGGAAAACACATAGTCAAATAAATCAAAATGCACCTAAAAATGCTCAAAATAAGTAACAATTTGTTACTTTCTTGATTCATTTATGACTAACTATTTGTATTGATACAAATAATGCAGTCAATAGCGTTAAGATCAATCCATCTACGACCATAGCATTTTAATTATAAAAATAAAATAGAAATTAATAATATGTTTTGTAAGTAAAAAAAGATAAAATTATATTAAGAGGTATTATATGAAAAAAATTGCAATTAACGGTTTTGGACGTATTGGCAGACTTTTCTTTAGAAAAATATTTAAAGAAAAATCAATAAGTGTCGTTGCAATCAACGACTTAACTGATCCAAAAACTTTAGCTCATTTATTAAAATACGATTCAGTATATCGTGAATTAGATGCGAAAATTTCTTACGATGAAAAGAATATCATCGTTAACGGTAAGAAAATTCCAATCTATGCAGAAAAAGATCCTGAATTATTACCATGAAGCAAACTTCGTGTTGAATTAGTAGTTGAATGTACTGGACGTTTTGTTTCTGAAGAAGGTGCAGGCAAACACATTAAAGCTGGTGCTAAGAAGGTTTTAATTTCTGCTCCTGCTAAAGAAGGCAATGTTAGAACTATTGTTTATGGTGTCAACCATAAGACATTAAAGAAAACTGACAAGATTGTTTCTGGTGCAAGCTGTACAACTAATGCATTAGCACCATTAGCAAAAGTTGTCAATGACAAATATAAAATTGTCAAAGGTTTCATGACAACTGTTCATGCTTATACAGCTGATCAACGTTTACAAGATGCACCACATAAAGATTTAAGACGTGCACGTGCTGCTGCTGTAAGCATGGTACCAACAACAACCGGTGCTGCTAAAGCAATTGGTTTAGTTATTCCAGAATTAAAAGGAAAGATGCATGGTATAGCAATGCGTGTTCCTACTATTACTGGTTCAATTGTTGATTTAGTTCTTGAACTAAAGAACGCTCCAACTGTTGAAGAACTAAACAAATTTATCATTTCAAAATGCAACGACACACTTGGCTACAACGATGAAGAAATCGTATCGAGTGATATCATTGGTCAAACACACGGTTCAATTTTTGATCCAAAATTGACAATGATGTTAGACGTTGATGGTAAACGTTTATACAAACTATTTACTTGATATGACAACGAATCAAGTTATACTTGCCAATTAGTTAGAACTTTAAAATATTGATTAAGTTTGTAATATGGAAAGTACTCAATTTAAAAAGATCCCCACATTACAAAATACTGATGTAACAAACAAGCGTTGTCTTGTTCGTGTGGATTTTAATGTTCCCATCAAAGATGGACAAATCACTGATTTATCACGAATAACTGCTGCTAGACAAACAATTGATTATCTATTGCAAGCAAAAGCAAAAGTTATTTTGCTATCGCACTTATCACGTGTTAAAACAGCTGATGATATTAAATCTGGCAAAAAGAGTTTAGCAATCGTTGCTAAAGCTCTACAAAAGATGTATCCTAAATACAATGTTATCTTTGTCAAAGATAATACTGACAAAAAACTTCCTGCTTTAATTAACAAGATGGAATCAAATGATATTGTCTTATTGGAAAACACTCGTTATAAAGATTTTGATTTAAAAACAAATCAACAAGTTAAGAAAGAAAGTAAAAACGATTCAAAACTTGCTAAGTTCTGAGCTAGTTTAGGTGATGTGTATGTAAATGATGCATTTGCAACTATTCATCGTGGTCATGCATCAAATGCTGGTATTGCTGCTAATATCAAAACTCGTTGCATTGGTTTCCTAATTCAAAATGAATTAGAAAACATTGTTAAGTTTGATAAATATGCCTCTAAACCAATTGTTTCAATCATTGGTGGTGCAAAGATTGCTGACAAAATTACATTGCTTGAAAAACTAATGGCTATATCTGACCAAGTAATTATTGGTGGTGGTATGGCTAATACCTTCCTTGCTGCGCTAAATATTAATGTCGGTGCAAGCTTATACGAAAAGGATATGGTTGATGTTGCTTTAAGGCTATACAAAATGCACAAAGATAAAATTATCCTTCCAATTGATTTACATGTAAATGATAAATTTGAAAACGGCATTGGAAGATTTGTAACTCTAAAACACATTCCATTAGATGGAATGGCATTAGATGTTGGCCCATTAACTATTAAAGAGTATGTTAAAGTAATTAAATATGCAAAGACAATATTCTGAAACGGCCCAACTGGTGTAAGCGAATTTAGTCGTTACGCTTCATCAACAAAAGCTATTGCTCAAGCTGTTGCTGTAGCAACTGCTGGTAATGCTTTTAGTTTAATTGGTGGTGGAGACACTGCAGCCGCTGCATGTAAATTTGTTGAACGATCTGCATTCAGTTTCGTCTCAACCGGTGGTGGTGCAACCTTAGCAGTTATCGCTGATGATAAACTTCCAGGGCTATTCTTTAAATAAAATATAGTAGGTTATACCTACTATTTTTTTTATATTAAAAAAGCGATATACAACACATATATAATAGATTTATCATTTAATAATTATGAAAAAAAGTAAATTAATTGTTATTTGCGGGCCTTCAGGCGCAGGAAAGAAAACTGTCTGAAGCGGCGTTATCGACAAGCCTAAATACAACACTGTCTTTTCAATTTCCATGACAACACGTGAACGAAGAGCTGGCGAAAAAGAAGGCATCGACTACTTTTATGTTAGCCGTAAAAAATTTGAAAATGCAATTAACCATCATAAGATGCTTGAATGAGCAATCTATGTAAATAACTACTATGGAACACCTAAAGATTTTGTTAAAGACAACTTGCGTAAACATAAAAATGTCTTTCTCGAAATTGAAATGCAAGGTGCAATGCAAGTAATGAAAAATTGAAAGAAACAACGTAAACTTGTAACTATCTTCATTGCTCCACCAAGTCTAACCGAACTTGAAAAACGATTAAGAAATCGTCAAACTGAACCAGAAATTGTTATAAAACAACGTTTGATCCAAAGTAAATGAGAATTGACAAAAAAAGATTTATTTAAATATGTTATCGTCAATGATTCAATAACTAAAGCTAAACGTCGTTTAGCAATGATTCTTGATAAAGAACTATTAGATAAATAATGAGTAAGACTTCTTTTTATAATTTTGATCTACAAACATTAGAAAGTTGATTAACTGCTCAAGGTTTAAAACCTTATGCAGCTAAACAATTATTTAGTTGAGTTTATAAAAAGAATATTACTGATTTCAAACAAATGTCAAACATTGGCAAAGCCAACCAAGACTTATTGACTTCGCTTTTAACATTTGATCATTTGGAAATTGTTAACTTACTAACTGATGAAAATAAAGAAACAATAAAATTCCTATTTAAATTAAAAGATGACAATTTCATTGAAACGGTAATCATGAAATTTGATTATGGATATTCTGTTTGTGTTTCAACCCAAGTGGGTTGCAATATGGGTTGCAAATTCTGTGCAAGCGGAACTCATAAGAAAATTCGTAATTTGGAAACTAGTGAGATTGTTTTACAATTTTTAATGACTAATGAATGATTATTAGCAAATGCTAATAGTCGTTTATCACATGTGGTTGTAATGGGAATAGGTGAACCTCTTGATAACTTTAATAATGTTGTTACAGCTTTAAAAATCTTAACAAACCAATATGGTATTGAAATAGGTTCACGTCATATTACTATATCTACCTGCGGTCTTTGTGATAAGATCATTGCTTTTGCTAAGACCTTACCACAGGTAAATATTGCCATTAGCCTACACGCCCCTAATGATACCATTAGAAATAACCTAATGCCCATCAATAAAGTCTACCCTTTAGACCAATTAATTACTACCTGCAAGGAATATTTAAATATCACAAATCGTCGTTTAACATTTGAATATATCCTATTAGATGGTTTCAATGATAGTGACCAAAATGCTATCGAGCTGGTAAATCTTTTAAAAGGTATATTGTGTTATGTCAATTTAATTCCTTATAATGAAACATATCTGAGTAACTTCAAAAGGAGCAAACGGGTAAAGCAATTCTTTCATATTCTTAATAAGAATAAATTACAAGCAACAATCCGTCTAGAACGGGGCACAAAGATTGCCGCCGCCTGTGGGCAGTTAAGGATCCAACACTATGAGAAGAAAATACACTAATGTACATTTTACAATTAAATCAATAAAGGGTAAAAGACCAGTCAACCAAGATAGTCTATCTTGTGCTTATAACTTTAACCACGAATTCTGCGCTGTGGTTTGTGATGGTATAGGTTCAGTTGCACATTCTGAAAGAGCAAGTAAGATTGTTGCTGAAACATTTACTGAATGTTTTGCTAAAACTGGACACATTGAAAACCCAACTGCTTGATTTAAAAAAACTTTAAAAATTGCAATGGATAATCTAACAACATTTGCTAAGATTAACAATGAAGCTGGTATTTCTACAACATTAGCAGTATTGCTAATTGTTGGTAAGAAATTCTATACTTACAATATTGGTGATACAAGAATTTACGCTTTATTAACTGACATTGCTGAATTATCAATTAAACAATATAGTTATGACCATAACTATAAGAACTACTTAATTGCTTCAGATGCAAGTGATGATGTTTTAAATGCTAATGCAAACAAATGATTCTCATTAACTAATTACATTGATTCATCAAACCCAAAAGTTGCTAAATTTGATTCTAACTCTGGCAAAATTGAAGGCAAGACATATTTCTTAATATGTACTGACGGTTTGTACAGTCATGTTCACGATGATGACAAGCGAAAAATTGTTCGTACATATGAACCTCTTGCTTGACGTATGGCAACTTTAATTTACCGAGCTAAGAGAAACGGTTCAACTGATAACATATCAGGTATTTTGGTGGTAGCAAAATAATGTCAGATGTTTTCCAAACTGGTGCGACATTATATGATTCTCCTTACATTGTAGATAAAGTAATCGGCTCCGGTGGAGACGGTGATGTTTATATTGTTCATTTAAAAAATGAACCTAAGGTTAAATATGCTGCTAAAGTTTTTAAAAAACCTGAAAAGGTTAATGATGACTATTGAAGAAAACATAGTGATGAAGCTTTTACTTCATTCCGTATTTCTCAAAAGCCTAATCCTAATCTAGCTATTACACACGATGTGTTTGTAACTAAAGATGACGATATTGTTTTAATTATGGGTTATATTGATGGCGTCACCTTACGAACATATTTAAATCGTCATGGTGCTTTAACTCCGAAAGTTGCCTTAAACATCTTTAAAAAGATGTTAAATGGTATTAAGCAACTACACCGTTATAAACAACAAATTATCCATCGTGATCTAAAACCAGAAAATGTTATGGTTAGCCATGACTTATCTAAAGTTGTTATTGTTGACTTTGGTATCTCATCTGTAGTTAAAGCTGATATTAACGAAGTTATGACCAATGAACCAGGATTATATGGTACATCAAGTTATATTCTTCCTGACCTATTACCTGAATATGGTAAAAAAGAAGGCAACAAGCATATTACCGTACAATCTGATTTCTTTTCATTAGGTGTTATCCTTTATGAAATGATTATGGGAACTTTACCATTTGAACAAATTAAAGATGATAATGGTAACCTAAATAAAACTGCAACTATTAAGTTACCGTTGCGTTATGACATGATTAATATTTCTGCTAACCCAACAATCCCAACTTCATTAGAAAATATTATTTTTAGATGCATTGCATCTAAAGAAATTGATAAGAAATATCGTTATGATGATATTGATCAAATTATTGATGATGTTAACCGTTGCCTACCATTATTAGATAAGAAGGCTGACACTACACCACTTCTTAAACCTGTTAATCAACGTTTCTATCAATCTAATCCATTAATTGATATTACCGACACAAGACAAAACCAAAAATGATACAAACAATGATGATTCTTTGCAATCATCTTTGGTAGCGCTACTGCATTAATTATTGTCGCAATTGTTTACTTTTTTGTCATAATCTAAAATATGGAACAAGACAAATATAATTGAGACCTAGAAAGTCTTCTAGGCAATAAATCATTAGATGATTTATTTAGAGATTGATATCAAGTTGAACTAAAGCTAGTTGCTTTAGTAAATAAATTCTATAAGACTAAAGATAATTTTAAGAAATGGCTAGTATTAAGTCAAGAAGCTGATAAACTCGGCAATAGACTTTTAATGTATGTTATGAATCATAACAATGAGGAACTAGATAATCCTGAATGAATTGGTTGACAACAAAAGATTGTCTATTTATCAAATGAGCTGTCACTTAAGATGTCTCATTTTAGTAATTTAGTAATTGAAAACGAGAATAAGATAAAATTTTATCTTAAAGATCCACAATTAAAAGATTGGACTAGAGAGTTTGAATTAATTCTTAGAAATAAAAAACATGTTCTTGACAAAAAGTCAGAATTATTATTAACTAAGGTTAGCCCAGCTACTGCTGGAATTGGCGATGTTTATTCAACCCTAACTGATTCTGATCTTAAGTTTGCTGACGCAATTGATACTAAAGGCAACCCACATAAGATTCAAACTATTTCTGATGCTATTAAATTATTGAAGAAACCAGAAGATAGAATCTTGAGAAAAAATGCCTGAGTCAGTTACAACCAAGCATATGATGCTGTTAAGAATACCTTAACAAAAACGTTATATTACAACTATCTAAAAGTTAATAAGCTTTCACAAATTAGAAATTATAAAAACTATATTGAAGCAGCTTTAGATGCAGAAGAAGTAAATGAAAAGATTTTATTAGCTGCTTATAAGGCAGTTGCAACTTTTAAATCTGCTAATTGAGCATATAAAACTCATCGTGAAAAACTTATTAAACAAATTCACAAGATTAAAAATCTTGAACCATGAGATTTATCTTTAGATTTAACAACAAAGAAAATTCATTATAGTGTTGAACAAGCGCAAGAAGAAGTGATTAATGCTTTGTCTTGCCTAGGTACTAACTACATTAATGTAGTTAAGAAAGCTTTTAAAGAACATTGAATTAGTTGATTACCAAAAGCGCATAAAGCAACGGGTGCTTATTCAATTGACAATATATATGGTTTAGACAAATACTATATCTTAATGAACTTTGACAACACAAGTGACTCTGTTTCAACTATTGCCCATGAAATGGGCCATAGTGTTAATAGTTGACATATTGTACAAAATCAAAAGATTTATGCACAAACTGATATGTTTGTTGGCGAGATTGCTTCAATCGTTAATGAAATGTTATTGAATTTCTACTGATTAGATAAATTTCATAATGACCAACATATGACATTACATGTTTTAGAAAACATGTTAGGTACATTCTTTGGTTGCACATCACGGCAAATTGTTTTCTCACGATTTGAATATGAAGCTAATAAACTAATTAATTCTGGTAAAAGTTTTACCGTTAGTGATGTAGAACGTTTATTTTTAGAATCACGTAAAGAATACGAAGGAGTTAGTGCTAAAGCACTAGCAAGGATGAAGAAATATCCATACAACTTAACTAATGCATCAATTCTTCGTGTTCCACATTTCTATATGAACAACTTCTATGTTTATAAATACGCTATTGGGCAAGTAATAGCAATTGTAGTTGCTGATAAAATTTATCATCATGATGAAAAGATGTTAAACAACTACATAAAGTTCTTATCTGCAGGATATTCTATCCCACCATTAGATATTATTAAAATATTGGGTATTGATCTTGTTAAAGGTGATGTTTATAAACAAGCTCTAACAATCCTAAACAAATTAGTAAAACAATTTAAGCAAATAAAAAAATAGGCATTGCCTATTTTTAAAATCCTCTTTTAAATTCTTTAGAGAAAACAAACTTTGGTTTTCTAGCAGCAGGAATTGTAATACGTTTACCTGTTTGTGGATTAACACCTTTTCTTGCTTTACGAGTTACAATTTTTATTTGTCCATTTTCCGTTCTTACTATGTAACCAGTTTTTAATTTACTTTTTTGTACTTTTGAAGCTGCAGCAAATACTTCTACAACTTTAACTTGAGATAATTTTGTTGGTTTTGCAACTTCAGCAACTAATTGCTTTTTAGTATAAACTTTTGCCATCTTTTTGTCCTTTCTGACGGTTTAAATACACAATTATTATAACTAAACAAAACTATATGAATTACCTAAAAACTATTTATAATATATATCGTTTTATGCTTTGTTAGCTCAGCCGGAAGAGCAAGTGACTCTTAATCACTGGGTCGTGGGTTCGAGTCCCTCACAGAGCACC
>JAKSVR010000002.1 GCA_024427105.1 Mycoplasmoidaceae bacterium
TAGTAGTGCTATTCCACCAAACACAAACATTACTATTGCAATGGGAGTCATTATTAATCCTTTTCTAAATGTATATATATTATACATATTAATTTAAAAAAGAGCACTAAGCTCTTTTTTTCTTTTTTGCAAAATATGTTCCATTGTTGTCAGTAATATATGTTTTTAAATGTGTAATTAGTGGAATGTAATGATCCTCATACCTATCCATTTTGTCATATTCATCTTTAAAGAGATGATATACAAGTTTAGAAAACTCTAAACTAAATTCATGACTGCCCACTTGTTCAAAACACTGTCCACATAATAAACCGTGCTTTTCGAATGAAATAGTTTTAATGTGGTGATTATGACATAAAACGCAATCTTCAACATGCAAATCAATTCCTGTTAATGCACAATAGTTTCTTAAAACTATTAATTCAGCCTTTGCATCACTAAAATTTTTATCGATAGCATATTTTCGCATCTTCTCATAAAATTGATAATTCTTAATATTAGGATAAATCAATTGATCAGCTAGTGAATTTAATGTAATTAAACTCTGCCTAAAATTAGGCCACTCAATTTTATCTAGTGCATTGATTTTCATCAATCGTGATACTTTATCTTCATTACGTGCTAAAAAAAACTGAAACTCACAATAGTTACCTAACTGCATATGTCTTGCATTGTGACTATCTATCTTTTTTGTTCCTTGAGCTAGACAAACAAATTTGTTACCAAATTCATTAATAAAAGTAATGATTTCATCAAATGTTTGATAATCATTTCTACCTATTAAGTATCCTTTGGTAATTATTTCTGACATATTTATTTTTTAAAATAACCCATTGATCAAAGAAATTGTTCATCATTTCTTCAATCATCTTTTACTTTGACAAATAACTTTAACATAATACGACAGTCAAAGAACTTTAAAAGTTCTTGTCGTGCTTTGCTACCAATTTCCTTTATCATTTTACCACCCGCGCCAATAACGATTGGTTTTTGACTTTCTTTTTCAACAACTATTGAACAATTGATTGTAAATAAGTTTTGGTTCTTATCAAAATTCTTATTATCAATCATGACTGCTAATGAATGCGGTACTTCTTGTTTTAAAATATGTAATGCTTGTTCACGAATTATTTCTTGTATCAAGAAATCATCAGTCATATCTGTTGGTTCAAAAGTACCGTCTTGTGGAGCAATATCATAGATGTAGGAAATCACATTATTAACATCTTGGGTTGAATTGTTATCAATAGCAATTTTATGTTTAATACCATTTAAACCATATTGGTTTAGTTTACTTATTACATCCAAATCACGTACTAAATCTTTGTGGGTAAACACAACCATAAGGTCTTTGACCTTATAACTATTAACAACATCAATTAATATTTTGTTTCCTTCAATATCATCTCTAGATGCATCAATTAATAACAAAACAATATCTGATTGCTTAAAACTTTGTTTTACTTGGGAATTTAAAAAACTGTCTAATTTGTTTTTTGGTTCATGAAATCCTGGTGTGTCAATAAAACAAATTTTAATTCTGTTGTCTTCGTATACAGATTTAATTTGATTACGTGTTGTTTGTGGTTTGTAACTAACAATAGCTACTTTTTGTTTGATAACCTTATTTAAAAAGGTTGACTTTCCGGCGTTGGGTAAACCAACAATACTAACAGTGCATTGCTTTTTCATGATTACTTAATTATATATTTCGCTTCAATGTCAGCATTACTAATAATTTTATTAGTTAAACCCATCATAATCTTCTCATCTTTTGGCTTTATGTGATCATATCCCAATAAATGTAATAGCCCGTGCGTAAATAAAAATATTAACTCTCTTTGTAGACAGTGTTTATATTCTTTAGCTTGTGATTTAGCCTTGTCTAAACAAATAAAAATTTCTCCAAGTAGTGGAACGATAACTTTGGAATTATCACGATTAGCAAAACTAATAACATCAGTTACTTTATCGGTATTTCGATATTGTTTATTTATTTTTCGGATGGTAGTAGATGAAACAATGTTTACATCAAATACAAGATTTTCACAAACATTTAAAATTTTATATGTTGAGCAACATATCGCATCAAAACATTGTTTGATATCTTTTATGTGTAGTTTTCCATATATTCTGTACTTAATCATTATTTAACTCTTTTGCTTTCGACAAATGTGTTATATACAAGTGATGATTGTAAATCATTTTCAAGAGCGACTTGTTTGGAAGCTTGCTTTAAACTTAAACCTGCATTCATCATTTTGTTAACTGATTTGATAATGTCTTCTTTAGAAAAGAAAGATGGCTTTTCAATTTTTGATTTTTGAACGATAACAACAAATTCACCCTTTTCAACAACATCATTAATGATTTCATCATAATGTCCACGGTAAATAGTTTCATTAATCTTGGTAAGTTCACGACAAACAACAAAATATGGGTTCTTAAAGATTTCTTTAATATCTAATAATGATTGTTTAATTCTATGAACTGATTCAAAGAAAACAATTGGAACATTAATAGAACAAAGTTCTTTTAATTTTTCAATCCGTTGGTTTTTACTTGCTGGTAAAAATCCGTTGAAATAAAAATTATTTAAATTTAAACCAGAAGCAATAATCGCATGCATCATTGAGCTTGGTCCATTTATAATTTCAACTGCTATATTATTTTCATAACACTTGTTTACAAGTGCATATCCTGGGTCAGATAAACAAGGGTATCCAGCATCTGAACATAGTATTGTTTTATATTTTTTTATTTTATTTAATGCCAAATCAACTTTATCGTTTTCATTAAACTTTTGGTAACTAATTAATTCTTTACCATGTATATTTAGTTTTGCTAATAATTTGGAAGTAACCCGAGTATCTTCACATAGAATACATTCACAATCATTTAAAGCTTTAATTGCTCTAGATGAAATTTCATCTAAATTGCCTATTGGGGTTGCCAATATTTGTAACTTAATTTTCGCTTCGGGTACTTTCACAATCATAAGTGTTAATATTATTTTATAATATTAAAAGCATTTAGAGGTAATAACTATGAACATGAATCAGATAATGGCTCAAGCACAAAAATTGCAAAGAGAAATGCAAAAGAAACTTGAGGAACTTTATAAACAAGATTTTACTTACGACTACCAAAATGGCTCTGTTATGGTTACCATCTATGGTAATGGTGTAATCAAATCTCTTGAAATCAATAAGACACTTATTGATCCAGAGGATCCAATTACATTACAAGAAATGGTAGTAGAAGCTATTAATTCTGCCTCTGAACAAGTGAAGGCTAAGGCTGATGACATTCAAAGTTCTATGATGCCTCAAGGAATGGGTGGACTATTTTAATGAGACCAAAAGAATTTGAATTCTTGGTTGATGCAATTAAGTCTTTACCTTCGGTGGGGACTAAGGCTGCTGAAAGAATCGCATATCATTTAATTCATCAAGATCAACAATATGTTGATGAATTTATCAAGCGTATTGTAAATGCAAAAAATAATATTAAGTTTTGTAAACAATGTGGCAACTTCGCTCTAGATGATTTATGCACCATCTGTTCAAATCCTGAGCGAGACAATACAAGGCTTTGCATCGTAAACACAATTGATGAATTAAATAAAATAGAATCAACGGGTTGTTTTAATGGGATTTATTTTGTCCTTAATGATGAAATAAATGTCAAAGCTAAAAAGAAAATTGATCCAGAGATTATTAAGAAATTAATGAATTATTGTGCAACTAAACATTTTACTGAAGTAATCATTGCTACTAACCTAACAATTAACGGTGAAGCAACAAATATCTACTTAAATAAATTATTAAAAGATATTTTGCCTACATGCACTACATATAAGTTGGCTATCGGCTTGCCTGTTAACTCAGCTCTAGATTACGCTGATGAAAATACATTGAAGTATGCAATAAAAAATAAAACCAAGATTTAATCTTGGTTTTTTAAATAAAAAAGCACCACACACGTGTATTAACTTAGTGCTGCTGTATTTCTACCCTGACACGGTTCGTACCACACGTTGTGATGCTTTGTAATTATACATTATGCAATGTGGTATTTTGTTTTTTTGTTGCGCTTGTATTGATTAATCTTGTTATTAAGTCTTGTAACTTCAGCTTGTGCTTGAGTGAGTTGTTGTCCACTATATTTATTATTAGCGATATCGTATTTTAATTGATTCAATAAAACTTCTGCAAAACAAGTATTGATATGCTCAACAATAGAAACACATTTGTGTTTGGTATTTGATGTGCTGATTGATGCTTGGCGATTAGCTTGAATTTCAGCAATAGCATCTTTCATAAATGAATATGCCTCTTGTCCAATCCTTCTATTTTTATAAATAGTATCAACAAGACCATTTTCTTGTTTGATTAAATCATCTGGAGCAAAAGTTGTAGTGGCTAATGTCTTTACTATATATATGTAGTCTTGCAATTCTTGAATTTTAATTTTTTCAGGATCTTTACATTCAAACTCACTATAACTGTCTTCTGCTTGCGCGGGATCAATTAATAAAAGCGTTAGTAACTTTCTAAAGGAATTGATCATGTTGTTCACTGATGGTGGATAGATAACTTTGGCTGATTTTGTTGTTTGAGTTGAAGTATATTCAGGTCTAATTGCACCAAAAACGCGGTTTAAATCAGCGATAGACAGTTTGGTTAGAGAAGATATCAGACGAAAGTAAGAATCAAGGTGAGCAGCGTTATTTTCTATTCTAATCACTTTTAATACATCATTCACTTTACTATCTAAGTTTAGAGTAGTAATATCTTTTAATGTGTGTTGTATATAATATTCTACAAAGCGCGGGTTGTCACGTGCTTGCAAAATATTTAACACGGCGCTTTTACCTTCCTTAACTAAAATTTCGTTCACATCTTTATATTGGGTTGTGTTGTTCACAACAATCATATTTTTATGCAAACCTAAAAGTTGTAAACCATTTTTAATAGTTGATGTTTTACCAGCTTGATCATTATCAAATCATAATATGATGTTGTCGATGCATTTGGTATTAAGAATCATGTTTTTATGATTTTGTGTGAATGCTGTTCCCATCAATGCGACAGCTCCGTATTGATTCTCATCCATACCAGCTTCATATAATGACATCAAATCGACATTGCCTTCTAATACAATTAGAGTTTTAGGTTTATCTAGCATCACTCGATCAAAGTTATATAGAGTGTTTGACTTACTAAACAAATTTGTTTCGCGTGATGTGAGATATTTGAGTTCAGTATCTTTATTAATATCGCGAGCGATGAAAGCTACAATAAAACCATTTCTATCTTTGATAGGAAAAGTGATTCGGTTATGAAAATAATCAGAAATCTCAGATGTCTTTTCATTAATTGTAATTAATGATGTCTTTAATAAGTCATCTTCATTTCAGATTTGTTTATGTGGCAATGATTGATCAGTTAGTAAATCATAAATAATTCTTTTTGCATCGCCTTTGCCAGCAAATCCAATCTCAAACTTTCTGATGGTTTCATCAGATAGTTTACGGTCATATAAATATTGAAGATATTGCTTATTATCATCGTTATATAGTAAAGTCTTAAATAAATCATTCGCATCCGCGTTGAGATCAAATAATTTCATATTAGCGGGCGAATAGTTTTTGTTTTGTTTAGATAAATATTTATTGATGTCAGCTTCACTATAACCTGCCATCTTAGCCACTTCTCTAATTGCTTCCCCATATGATATCTTTTTAAACTTCTGAATGAAGTTTATGACATTACCACTGGCACCACAAGAAAAACAACGAAAGATCTTTTTCTTTGGTGAGACAGACATACTTGGATTTTGATCAGGATGAAAAGGACATAGTCCAAAAAAATTGGCTCCTGATTTGTGTAGTGACACAAATCTACCAATAATATCAACTATATCTGCCCTTTCTAATAATTCATCTACAAAAGCCATAGTATGTCCCTATATATACTATTTACCCAAATATTTTGAAATTTCGGAAATTTTTATTCGATCTTGCTTCATTGTGTCACGATTTCTAATTGTTACACAATTATCTTTTAGAGAGTTAAAGTCATAAGTTATGCAATAGAAAGTACCAATTGCATCTTGACGACGATATCTCTTACCAATCGAACCAGTTACATCAAATACCGATGGAATGTTTTGTGCAATTAAACTATCAAAAACTTTCTTTGCTTCTTCATTAAGTTTGTTACTTAATGGCAGCACAGCTACTTTATATGGACAAAGGTTATATGGTAATCCTAGCACTTCACGTGTTTCACCATCTTTAATGTTTTCAATACGGTATGCATCACAAATGATAGCATAGAACAAACGTTCTACACCAACTGATGGTTCAATAACATATGGAATAAATCTTTGGTTGGTTTCAGGATCTAAATATCCTAGAGTTGCACCAGAAACTTTTTCATGATTTGATAAATCAAAATCTGTTCGATTTGCAAGTCCTCATAGTTCAGCTCAACCATGTGGGAAATTGTATTGAATATCAACCGTTCTAGCTGAATAGTGGCTTAAGTCAGCTTTATCATGTTCAGATAATTTGATATTTTCTTTTTTTAGTTGTAAGACATTAAATATAAAATTTTGAATATTTTTCAAATATTCTTCAAACTTAGCTGGGGCAAGTTTAGGATATGTAAAATATTCTATTTCCATTTGTTCAAATTCTCTAGTTCTAAAGATAAAATTTCCTGGAGTAATTTCATTTCTAAAAGCTTTACCAATTTGTCCAACACCAAAAGGAACTTTTAATCTTAAAGCTCTTTGAATATTAGCAAAATTGATAAATATACCTTGTGCGGTCTCTGGACGTAAATAAAGCTCACTAGCTTTATCTTCTATTACAGATTGACTAGTTTTGAACATTAAATTAAAACTTCTAATATCAGTTCAATTGGATTTTCCACAATTAGGACAAACAATTTTTTTGTCCTTAATTATTTTTAATAATTGTTCTTTATCAGTATTTTCATTTATCTTTAAATCAGGATACTTTTCTTCAATTAATTTGTCAGCTCTAAATCTTTGATGGCATTCTTTGCAATCAATTAAAGGATCGGCAAAATTAGCTAAATGACCTGATGCTTTCCAAACTGTTGGATTTAAAATGATTGATGAATCTAATCCAACCATAGATGGTTGAGATGTTATAAAATAATTCCATCATAGGTTTTTAATGTTGTTTTTTAAAGCAACACCTAAAGGTCCATAATCTCAAGCGTTTGCTAGTCCACCATAAATCTCACTACTAGCAAAAACAAAACCGTAGTTTTTAAGATAATTAACTATTGTTGTTTGATCAAATTTATTGCTCATATAGTTTTTATTATAAAAAATATATTAATTATTGATACTAATTAATAAAAAAGAGGGTGTTCCCTCTTTCTTCTATAAACTAACAATTCCTGTCTTTTCATCCCTAGCTGGTTTTTGTGGTTCAGTAGGTGCAGTGTCACTTGGTGTTGTTGGATCTGCTTCAATTTTGCCACCAAAAGCCTTAGCAGCGTCTTCACGTGCCAAGTTTTTGAAAACAAATTTTCCACGTGAATAATAATATATACCTAGAGCTGTAATTGCTAATAAGATTGCTGTATGCACAGCAGGTAAAGCATATAATGCTTGATCATTTATTTCTTCTTTTGTTCCAAGAATAATAATTAGAATAAAGAATACAACATGAACTATGTCTCCGGCTAAACAAATCCATGCTTTTGTTCTAAAGTCTGGACGGTCAGATACAAATAGTAATCCTGTTAATAATCCTAACGATAACGTTAGGAAAATATCAACAATGACAGCAAATGTTAGACTTGCCGGGTTACCAATTTGAAAAGCAAGTCATGTACCTAAGATACATAATGCTGCAAAAGCTCATGATCCAACTAAGGCACAACGATAATATTTATAAGGAACATCTATTTTTTTCATAAGAACTCTTTTCATATAAATTATAAAGAAAAAAGAGATATTAATATCTCTTTTATTTCTTAGATTTGGCTGACTTTTCAGCATCCAAAGCTTTCTTCTTTTCAATTGCTTCTGGAGGAAGTTTTAATTCCTTGTGAATATAGTCAATTTGGTTCTTAACAATAGTTTCAAGAATTAATAAAGTTTCAACTATTAAGTCAAGTTCTTTGCCGTTATGTTTGATAACATCCTTGGCTTTAACATATTCACTTTGAATAATATCTTCAATTTCTTTGTCAATCTTTTGGTTTGTTTGTTCACTGAAACTCTTTGGTGCATAAGCAGGAATATTGCCTTCAGTTGGAATGAATTGTGTCATACCAACACTAGACATACCAAGTTGAGTAACCATTGATTTAACTATATTAGTTACTTTATATAGGTCGTTGCTTGCACCAGTAGAAATAGCGTCTTTACCATAAATAACTTCTTCAGCTGCTCGACCACCAAGTGTTGTTCGAACAATTGCAAGTAAATCAGATTTTTTATGAATTGCTAATTCTTGTTTTTCAGGAGTTGATAATGTGTAGCCTGCGGCTATACCACGTGGAATAATTGTAATTTTTTCAACAACATCTCCACCTTTAGTATGAAGACCAACTAATGCGTGTCCAGCTTCGTGGTAAGCAATTTGTTTCTTTTCTTCTTCAGTAATTACACGTGAGTGTTTTGCTGGACCAGCAATTACACGGTCAATTGCTTCATCAATTTCTGACATACCAATTGCAGTTTTACCTAATCTTACTGCAAGTAATGTTGCTTCATTCAATACGTTTTCTAGTTGAGCACCAGAGAAACCTGGAGTTCGTCTTGCAACATCAGATAAGTTAACCTTACTTGATAGGTTCTTATTTCGTGAGTGAATCTTTAAGATTGCTTCACGTTCTTTAATATCAGGTAAGTTAACTTGAATGTGTCGGTCAAATCTTCCTGGTCTTAAAATAGCTTCATCAAGAGAATCTAAACGGTTAGTTGCTGCCATAATAACAACACCAGTTCTAGTGTTAAATCCGTCCATTTCAGCAAGCAATTGGTTAATTGTTTGATCAGCAATTCCACCACCACCGCCAGCAATGTCGTTTCTACCACGTTTACCAGCTACAGAGTCAATTTCATCAATAAAGATTATTGATGGGGCAGCTTTCTTAGCTCGTGTAAATAAGTCACGAACTCTCTTAGCTCCAACACCAACTAACATATCATCAAAACTAGATCCTGATGCTTGGAAGAATGGAACTGATGCTTCACCAGCAACAGCTTTAGCTAATAAAGTCTTACCAGTACCTGGAGGACCATATAAGATAACACCACGAGGTGTTCTTGCACCCATAGCTGCATATTTTTCTGGATTTTTTAAATAATCAACTATTTCAATTAATTCGTTCTTTTCTTCTTCAATACCAGCAACATCACTAAACTTAACATTGCTCTTTGCAATTTTAGCAGAAGATTTACCCATACCGAAGATTGAATCTTCCCCTTGTCCCATCATTCCGCTCATCTTTGTCAACTTAGTAAAGTACCAAATGATAATAACTAAGAAGATAATTGTTGGTAACATATTTAATAAAATTAAACCAACATCACTATTATTATTTTGTACTAATGGGTTTGCAACCAGTCCTTGGAATCATGTAAATGCTGTTGCAGTCTCATCAAAAGTTGTTGAACCGATTGTATATTGAAGTTTACCTTCAACATATCTTTCAGTTAATTTAAATTCAATAGTTCTACCATGAATTGGGTTGGCATGAATAGAATATGTCTCACCACCGCTACCTAAATTTTGGTAATAGTATGCTTGAACATTACTATAGTCAGCACGCATATCTATTTCATAGTCTGCTTCTTCGTCTCCATTTTCATAAAGTTGTAATGTGTTATTATTTATAGCTGCTTTACTTGGTTGAATTGAGTTGTATCTTGGAACACAACTTCAAACAATCAAGAAAATAATTAAACCAATAACTGTTAATGCAATTACTCATTTAATAATTTTCTTTGTTCGGCGAGCTTTAGCTTCTGGATCCGTAGCTTGTTTTTGATAAACAACTTTATCATCTGGACTTGTTCCAGCATCTTTTGGTTGTTCGCCTTCGGCCATAGCATTTATATGTAATTTTTCTTTTTGCATATGGATAACTCCTTTGTGTGTATATTATTATAGTTTATCAAGATATTCTTTTTTAAATGAAGCAATGTATGGAAGATTACGAGCAATCTCTCTAACATCTAATCCGTAGCCAATAACAAATGGGTTGCCTTTTATTTTAAAACAAGCATAATCTACTTTGTAGGGCACAATTCTTTGTTCAGACTTATCAATTAATGCAACAGTAGTTAATGATTTTGGTTTCTGACGTCTTAGATATTTATATAACTTTGAAATTGTTCTAGCTGTATCAATAATATCTTCAATAATCACTACATCACGTCCTTGAATACTATTCAAAAGTTTTGTTGCTATACGTGGCGTTCCAATTGCTTCTAATTCTCCACGGAATGAACTTAATGTAATGAATTCAAATTGACATTCGATTCTTAAATTCATTATTAACTTTCCATAGAATGGAATAGCACCTTTTAAAATACCGATCATAATAGGTTTGTCTGGTTTGTTTCGATATCTTTTATCAATTCATCTTGTAGCTTTTTTAATGTGTTGTTCAATCTGCTTTTCAGTGAAAAGAATCTTCTCAACATATGGTGGTTTTCAAACTGGCATATTATTTGCTCCTTAATAACACTATTGAATCACATTCAATCAAATTTAAATTTTGTTCAAAACGTGTAGCTTTAACATTAACTTTTTTAGTATTCAATAGTTTTGACAAACTACTAACTATACACTTACGGATTTTATTAATCATTATTTTGTCACAAATTATTGTTACATCAACATTGGCAATAGTTAATTTTTTAGACTTAGCCATTGTTAATGCGTAATTCAAAATTAATTTTGAATCCATGTTGTTACATTTAATGTCTGTATCTGGAAAAGCAATACCAATGTCCCCGCCTTGACAAGCACCAAGAATTGCATCAGCAATTGAATGCAACACTAGATCACCATCAGACATGGCAACAATTTTATAGCTGCTAGAACATTCGTAGCCTCCTAAAACTAATTTAGTTTTAGCTTTAGTTACCTTATGAATATCTTTTCCAAATCCAATAAAATCCATAATAAATATAGATATTTATTATACAAATATTATCTTTTTTACATAAATTAATATAAATAAAAAATAGGGACGCCCCTATTTTTTACTAAAGTTTAAATAATGAATGAACTTTGATTCCGGCTTGTTCAATTTTATCTGGACCTTGTGGTAATTCATCTAAACTAGCTAATACACATAGATGTTCAGCTTTGATTCTTAATTTACCTAATAGTTCCTTTGCTGCTAATATTGTTCCACCAGTAGCAACAATATCATCAACAATTAAAACATTTGAGCCAGATTTAATGTCATCTTTATGAATTTGAATGAAGTCTCGACCATATTCTAATTCATATGCACTTTCTACTGTAGCTCTTGGTAGTTTTCCTCTTTTCCTAATCGGTACAAAAGGGATATTTAAACGTTGTGCAATCGGAATACCAAATCAAAATCCTCGTGCTTCAAGTGCAACTACTGCATCAAACTTAATTCCTTTAAGTTCTTTTACCATTTCATCAATAGTGATTTTAAAGACTTTAGCATTTGCTAAGATTGGTGTAATATCTTTGAAACTAATACCTGGTTTAGGGAAATCAGGAATTGCTTTCATAGTTGCTCTTATCAACTCTCTATTTGTCATTTGTGACCTCTTTCTTTGTTTCGTGAGCTATAGGAATATGTTTAGTAAATTTGTTGATGCCTTCAAGTTCTTGTTCATCAATTTCATCATAGTTAGTAACGATTTTGTTTTTGTTTCTTTCAGCAATTTTTCTTAAAGTGAAGTTTCTTACTTTTGTAAATTGATATAACAAGAAACCAGCAACAAATGGTGCAAAGAATAATGAAATGTGCCATCCAACAATTAACATTGCGATTAACAATATTACACCAAATGGTGCAGTTAATCCAAAGCTAAGAATGAATAATCCATAGCCTAGAGCAAATACTCAAATATGTTGTCAGCAATTCTTAATTGCGGTATTAATAATGAATGCAAATTCTTCGTGGTTATATGCGTCTTTTCGACTTCAAGATTCGTTAATTGCTCCAATTATAGAAGCAGAATAAATTGCATTAACAATAACAATTAAAATGAATCCCATTATTACAAATTGATCAAATTTAATTTGTACAGCAGCAGCAAATCCTAGAATTAAGAATGGAATTGCAAATACAGTTGCTACCATTGGAACAAAAGCAATTCAGTTATATCTAATTGCTCCATAAACACAAGTTACTGACATACCAACTGCTAAAGCAATTAAAGCTTTGTTTAAAATGTCTTGACTTGTTGAACCAAAGATGCTTTGAACTAAAACAGTTGAGCCAAGAGTTAATTCCACCCCAGCTGAAGCAGCTTTATCAATAATGGCTTGTGCAGCACCATAAGCATTATTCATATTAGTGTAGAAATATCATCAACTAGTACTTGCGTCGTGACGATATGATAAGTAACTAATACCACTAAATCAACTTTGATCTAATAAGTTACCATCATAGTAGATTGCAATACAGTGTGAAGTATGGAACATTGTTGAGCTTGTGTATCCAATTACACTAAATAGAATAATACCTACTAACAATAAACCACCAGCAACACAAACAGCAATAAGTGCTCTCTTACCAGTATCATCAATTCGTTTGCTTGACATTGAACTATAGAATGGTAATTCTAGTTTAGTAGCATCCATTCCCATTGGGACAATATTGTGTCCTTGAGTCAATGCCTCGTTGGCAATGTTGCTTGGTTTGCCAAAGAATGCAAAGCGATTAATCATGATTGTGTTATTGAAGAAAAGAATGTGTAACAAACCATTTAATAGATATTCGCTGAGGAATATCATAAATGATCCGGTAATAATGACTAATCCGAGAGCATTTAATGAAATAGGTGCAATGTATGTTAGACATACACCAAAGATTAAAGTAATGATTGAAACGTCAATAACTGGTAACAATGATTTTTTAAATGTTTTCTTAATCATTAGTTGTGTATCTTCATGAGATTGTAAACGTCGTTTCATACGACCACAAACTGCTAATGCAGCCATAAAGCCCGCAATCGCCATCGTGAATAAACCAATCAGTAATGACATACTAATTACTGTTCCACCAACAGTGGCAATTAAACCAGCAATCGATAGTGCAAAAATCATACAGATTCAACTAATGACACCTGTTGTACGATATAGTGCAGCAAGAATGACTAGTAATGCAATTAAAAAGATTAAGAATCCTAAACTTAACATTCCAACTAAATGACTTCCACCAAATATTGTTTCAGTAAATGTTGGATCAATATATTCTTTTTGGTCGTTATTAATGAAACGATCAAATGTTTCCTTTGCTAAAGCTTCTGCTGAACCCTTCTTATCAGAGAAATCAACTCCATAAATTGAACCTTTGTTGAATCCATAGTTAATTTGATTATTCAAATAAGATTCAGCAGATGTTTTTAATGGTTGTTGATATCAGAAATAATTAATTTTAGGGTTTTCGATATCTTCAATTTCATTTTTGTAATCATCAGTAATCTTGGCTGGGAAAAATTTGTCAATTTTATCCATTGTGATGATTTCATTAATGTATTTATTAGTAAATGATGCATTAGCATCTACTGTTCCGGCAGTTGCTTGATCTATATAGTTGAAAACATCTAAGTTTGGTACTTCTACTTTAGAACCATCGGTTGTATATGCTAATCCGTTTTGCAAGTGATAAGATAATTTTTTATCTTCATCACCCTTAGTTCCGCCAGTTCATGATTTATCTTTATAATCTTTAGCAAAACCTTGGTATTGAGTACCATCATAAATATTTAAATATTCGTCATAATCATCTTCATTGACTCAACGGTTAGATATATGATAGTTAACTTCGTTATATAATCCTTCGATATTATTAACGATGTAAAATCTTGGTTTTCCTCATTCGTGTTTTAATGCTTCAGGTTTTTTATCATCTTCTAATTCACTATCTTTTTTTGCTTTAGCAAAATTTTTGTAAATATCATTAATTTTAATTTGTGAATCAGTATCATCAACAGCATACATTACACCATTGTTACCGTCACCATCAACCATGATTTTACTCTTGTTGTCTTTTTTACCTGTTTCTTTTGGAATGTTAAAAATTGTTCTAAAAGGCACAACAACGTATTGTGGTTTTGCTTTATCATCTAAATCAGATAAATATCAACGATAAACTAAAGTTTTTTCGTTTGAATTAAAACCACTAGTATTAAAGAAAGATAAGTATGGGTCGTTATCAATTTTTTCATCTTCCTCTTCTTCAGTTATTGGGTGTTTTCTCTCAATTTTTTCTAATTCAAATTGAGCATTTAAATAACCTCAATATTGTTCTTCTCCACCGGCTTCAGGAGCAGATTTTTCGTTATAGAATTCGTAAGATACGTCGTAATTAGCTTGACCTCTATCTTTTAGTCAACGCGATAACTTTTGAGCACATTGTTTTAGAATATCCTCAGCTTCTTCTGGTGTTTGAAGTTTTTTATGGTCCTTAGATAAAGCTGCTGCTGGATCCACTTTAATTCTTCCAGTTACAGATTTAGTAAATTCTGGAGATTCAGTGTAATCTTTAGCTATTTGTCAAATGCTTACACCTGAACCAGCTAATGCTCCAGCTGCTAGGACTGATGAAAAAACAATTGGTAATACACCAAGTTTTGCTTTCTTTAAACCAAACTTGTTTGGTTTTTTGTTAGTACCTGTCATAGTTTTTTAATTATATACATAATTAAGTTTTATTGTAAATATTTAATATATTTTTTAATTTATAATGTTTCCAAATCATAGGAGAGCATTATGAATTTAACCAAACCTCGTGGTACCCAAGACTATATTTTTGAGTTGGAGCCTGGTTTTGATATTGTATGTCAAACATGTCGACAAATTGCAAAATTAAATGGTTTTTATCAAATAAAAACACCTACCTTCGAATATAAAGAATTATTTATTAGAACTGTTGGTGACACATCAGATATTGTTAATAAAGAATTCTACGAATTCAAAGATAAGGGTGATCGTGATATGGTATTACGACCCGAATTAACTGCTAGTGTTTGTCGTGCTGTTGTTGAAAACAAATTATTAAACCGAATGCCTCATCCTATTAAATTCTTCTACATTGAACCAATGTATCGATACGAAAGACCACAAAGCGGTCGTCTAAGATTGTTTCACCAATTTGGTGTTGAGTGTGTCGCAAGCAACTCATTCTATGATGATGTTGATATGATTTTATTGGCAACATCAATCCTTGATACTTTTAATTTAAAAAATTACGTTATTAAAATTAATAACATTTGTTCAACAGCAACAAGAGCAAAATGAATTGCAGCATTGAAAGAATACTTCATTCCATTTAAAGACCAACTTACTGAAGATAGTCAAGCTCGTTTAGAAAGAAATCCTTTACGTATTTTAGATGATAAAATTGATGGACAAAAACCTTTTGTCAAAGCTGCCCCACAAGTTACAAGCTTCGCTAGTAACGATGAAATTAATCACTTTAAACAAATTACTAAAGCACTAGATGAAATGCATGTGCAATATGTGATTGATCCAACACTTGTTCGTGGGTTAGATTATTACTGTAATTTTATTTTTGAAATAGAATCAACATCTGAATTGTTAAAGGGACAACCAACATTAGTTGGTGGTGGCCGATATAATTCAATGATTAAGGAACTTGGTGGTGAAGATGCTAACTGTGTAGGTTTTGCACTTGGGATTGAAAGATTATTAGTTGCTCTAACTGGAAATAGTACATTAAAAAAAGCTGCTGATGATTACAAAAACATTGATGTTGTTGTGGCAAACTTGTCAGAAGAAACTAATTTAATTAGTTCTATGATTTGTAAAATGTTAAGAATTGCTGGAGTAAGTTGTACAACAAACCGAAATACAACAAAGCTTGACAAACATTTTAAATATGCTGAATCACAAAATGCTAAATATGTAATCATTGTTGGTCCAAAAGATATTAAGAACCAAGTTGTTTTGGTTAAAAACCAATTAACTATGAAACAAGATGAAGTGAAGGTGTCAAAACTTGTTGATTATTTTATGAAAAGAAAAGGCAAAGAAGAATAATATGCAAAAATTATTTTGTGGTCATGTAACAGAAAAATATATTAACAAAGATGTTAACATTAAAGGTTGAATCAAAAAAATTAGAAAGATGGGTTCAATCACATTTCTTGATGTATCTGACCGTTATGGATTAGTACAAGTTATCGCCGATGAATCAATTAAAATAGATGGATTGACTCGTGAGTCAGTTGTTGAAGTTATTGGAACTGTTGTTGCAAGAAGAACACCAAACGAAAAATTAAAAACAGGCAAGATTGAAATTAAATGTAAAACATTAAATGTTTTGTCTTTTGCAAAAACAACACCGATGATTGTTGAAGATGTAACTGATGCTCTTGAAGATATTAGATTGCAACACCGTTATCTAGACTTAAGAAGAGACACAATTCGTAATAAAATTATTTTCCGTTCTAAATTTATAAATGAATTGAGAAATTATCTTGCAAAGCAAGATTTTATTGAGGTAGAAACTCCATGTCTAGCAAAGCCAACACCTGAAGGTGCACGTGATTATATAGTTCCAACTAGAAATGCTCCTAATCACTTCTGAGCTTTACCACAAAGTCCACAAATTTTTAAACAATTATTAATGGTTGCTGGTTTCTTAAAATATTTCCAAATTGCTAAATGTTTTAGAGATGAAGATTTGCGAGCAGATCGTCAACCAGAATTTACACAATTAGATGTTGAGATGTCTTTCATTAAAGAAAAAGACATAATGAAAATTACTGAACAAATGTTCAAAAAAGCAATTAAAAAAACTCTTAATATTGATGTAAAAACTCCGTTTAGAGTAATGAAATACGATGATTGCATGAACTATTATGGTTGTGATAAACCAGATTTACGTTATGATTTGAAATTAGCCGATTTATCATCATATTTTGTTGGAACAAATTTTAAAATTTTTAACGAAATTTTAAAAAATAAAGGTGTCGTAAAAGGTTTTGCAATAGACAAAATTTTAGTAGAGAAAAAAGACTTCGAAATCATTCAAAAATTTGCTACTGACAAAGGTTTGCAAATTGCATATTTAACTTTTAAAGATGGTAATAAAATTGGTGGATCAATTACAAATGTAATTGAAACTGAAAAAGCAAATGCTGCTTGTAAACATTTTAACATCTCAACCGGCACTTTAATTTTATGTGCAGGAAAAATAAATCAAGTGAACGACACATTAGGTGCAGCAAGAATTGCATGCAACAACGTTTATAAATTCGCTAATCCAAACGAATTAGCTTTCACTTGAGTTGTTGATTGACCATTGTTTGAATTTGATGAAGAAACTGGTAAATATGCTGCTGCTCACCACCCATTTACTTCACCAGCAATAAAAAGTTTAAAAGACTTTGATACTAAAAAAGCTAAAGCAAGAGCTAGAGCTTATGATATTGTATTAAATGGTTACGAGGTTGGTGGTGGATCTATTCGTATCACCAACACTGAAGTTCAAAAACGAATGTTCCAAGCTATTGGTTTAACTGATGAACAGGCAAAAAATAAGTTTGGTTACTTATTAAATGCATTTGATTATGGTGTTCCACCACATGGTGGAATTGCAATTGGTTTAGATCGATTATTAATGATTTTAACTAAAGCAGAAACAATTCGTGATGTAATTGCCTTCCCAAAAAATTCACATGGTGTTGATTTAATGTTAGATGCACCAAGTGCAGCAAGTGCTGAAGGACTAGATGAATTGTTCTTACAAGTAAAAGAAAAGTAAGCATCGCTTACTTATTTTTTATTTGTTCCTCTCTCTCACTTTTTGTTGATTCATTAGCGTCTTCTGCTTTAACAACATCAGTTTTAGTTAAATGTTTAGTTTTTAAGAATAGTGGGTTGTTAACCATAATTCTTTCACCAACTTTAGTAAACTTAATAATCAAGAATGCAATTACAGCTACTCCTAAACCACCAATAACATCCGCAAAGTAGTGTTGTTTAACTAATACTGTTGAACAAACAATTAAGAATGACATTACATATACGCTAATGCGTGTTGCAATATGATGTTGTTTTTGTTGAAGTAACCCAAACACACATAGTGCGGAGCTTAAACAGTGGTATGAGGGACAAAGGTTTCAAGCTCTGTCAGCATTTCCATCCATTTGTAAAATTAATTCTGCCAACCACTTGGTAAATGGTGTTTTTATCTGAGCTATTTTGTTTGGTAAATCTTCATCTGTTGTTCGATCCATATAGGCCGGCATTAATATCAATCATATAAAACCAACAATATATGCTGAGGTTGAATAAATCATGAAATTAATAAAGTTTTCTTTTTTACCTGTTGAAATGATTAATGGAACAATAAACCAAAATATATAAGATAGGAAATATATTTGTACAAAGAAATATGGTGTATATGGAATACCATCATCAATGGGTCCAATCTTTGGGCAAACAGATCATCCATATTTAGCAACAATATTTTCAGAAATATAACATCCTAATTTATATAAACCTAGGTGTAAACCTAGAAATATAATTGCACCAACTCAACCATACCATGGAATTCTTAAAAAGTTGTGGTGTTTATGTTTTTTAACTTTTTCTTCAATCATGTTTAAATTATAAAGGTAAACCACCAAATATATATAAATGGTAAATTTTTTATTTTATATTTAAATAATATAAAATAGTAATATATGAAAAATCTAATTAAAAACGTTGTTAGATCTTTTAAACGCAACAAAATATCTATTGTCGGTCTGATATTTTTGTTATTCTTTGGACTTGGTGTGTTTTGTGTTATGAGTAACACAACAAACAACATCACTAATGAATATACTTCATTAGCTAATCAAGGAAGATTACATGATTTTACAGCTGCAGAATTATATGAAGTTGGTTCTGCTAGTTATGTTGCTAAAACAAAAGGCATCACCTATACTGTTGATTCAAGACAATCCATCTATGAATGAGCAGTAGCTGATTTTTCACAACAACCTGTTGTAACAACAAATTTATACACTTCAATTGATGTGCCTGTAAATGATGGTGTATATTACTATACTGTTCCTGAACAACAGATCATTACACCACAAAGTGATGAAGGTTACACAGTCATTCGAACTTATAGTGTTTCTCTTGATGCAAACACATCAACAGGTTTATATAAATCTTTCGCTGAAAGCGAATCAACTAATCCCCGTTACATAAATTTTGAAATAAGAATTACTAAACATTATGCAACTGCTGAAGATATTCCAGAATATGTTGCAATATTAAATTATGCTTTAGAGAATTGGCCTTCTTTATCAAGTGCTCAACTTCAAGAACTTGCAACAAGTGGTATCTTTGCTAGTGATTTTGATTTGTTTACAAAACAAATCAATGACCAAACACAAACTATCTATAACATTATGACTACATCTAATACAAAATTATCTTTGTTTTTAGATGATACATATCCAAATGAAGTAGAACACCGTTTCTTTAAATCAATTAACGTTACTGGAACTAAAGACAATATTTTCTACAAAATAATTGATTCTAACCCAAACGACACTATTGATAAAATGGTTTTGTTTGCTGATAAAGCTGGTCGATTTGGTAACCATTTATTCAACACTAATGATTGGGCACCCTATGGTTCAACAATTGAATTCTTTGATGTGGATGGCAAACGTTTAACACCTGGCGATCCAGTTGATACTGGAACAAGTGATATTTTGTATGTGCCAACTGATTTTAATGATGTTGCGGAAACAACAATGTTATACCAATCGAGATTGGAAAGATGAAATCGCAATGCTAGATATGTATATTCACAAATTATGCAAATTCGTTTTAAACGAATGCTATCTGGCAATATAAGTGATATTGATGCTAAATCGTGTATTCAAATATTAGCAGGATTAGATTTAACAAGAGATCAATATAATGCTGCTTTCTATGATGATACTTCTGATATTTATTCTCAATATCAAAATAACTACATGTACTACTGACATGATTCGTGTGCTGAATCAATCACCTTAAGTGCTAATGGAAATGTTGTATTTAATTGAATTGTTTTAGGTGCGCCACAAACATGTACTATTTCTAATTGAACATCTAGAATGTCAATAGTTAATCCACAACACTTAGCAAAAAATAATAAATATGTTTTGAATCCTTCACAACTAAATAACTTTACTCCATATAAGGAATGACATAAAGCAATTTATGGTTCTTACCCAAGTGGTGAAATCAACCAATCTCGAACAATTGGTTGATTTAATAGTTTAAATTCTGATCAATTCACTTTTTGAATTAATCCAAATGTTACAAGTGAATGAACACAAATGGAATATACAATTCCTGGTTGAGATGAACCATTAATCATTGGCCGTGGAAGACGAACAGGCCAATGAAATGGTATCCGTAATCAATACCTTTCTAGTTGCGGTGGCTTTGATGAAATAATTTGAGGTTGCGGTTTAACTCCAGATTTTATGTACCCGGTTGTTGATATCTCACGGCCAACACCAAACACTAAGACAGAATGTCTTGTGTATTGCAATGATGCAGGATTCAATTCTATTAAATTAGCCTTTCTTACTTCAACCGTTGAAGAATATTTATTAGCAAAATTTAAAGCAAACGTTAATACTGCACGTCGGCATGAAATTGTTAATGCAGTAAATAATTGGGCAAAAGAAGAAATGATTTTTCCTGAAGGAACAAGATGTGCATATTTTGCTAATGATACTAGCAATGTTTTGAATTGTTCAGGTTTTAGAGTTGCTTACATCCCTAACCTAGTTAATGTTATTACTATTGTTTCAAACATCCTATGTTCGTTCATAGGCATTTTGTGTTTGGTTATTTGTTTTGTTATTATTAAAAGATATGTTGAGAGCAATAGAGTTAATATCGGTATTATGCGGGCTAACGGTATTAAAAAATGAAGGATTGCTGTTTCATTATTACCATTCGCATTATTACCAGCAATTGTTGGTGGTATTGGTGCATATATTACCGGACTATTATTACAGGTACCTGCTCTAGGACTATTTAGTAATTATTGAATGCTGCCAACTCCTCTGATTAAATTCGATTGAGTGTCGTTCTTGGCTTGTATCTTTGTTCCCTTCATTATATTTAGTGCTATTTGTGTAATAACAACAATGATTGTTTTACGTGTTAGAACTGTTGAATTAATGAAGTCCGGTTCTGAATTTAAAACTAATGCCTTTTCACGTGTTGTTAAAAAGCCTTTTAAATACTTCGGTATTATGACTCGCTTTAGAGTTTCTCTAGCATTTAATTCTATAACTCGGTTATTAATGTTGGCAGCTATGAGTTGTTTAACAATGTCGTCGCTGGTATTTGCTTTCACAACGTTTGATAAATTAAATCGTTCAAGAGCAACTAACTCATCACAATTTAGATATAGTTTTAATCTAGAATTAACTACTCCAACCGCAAATGGTTCTGTTTATTCAACTTATGATTATTATAAAAATGGTGAAGTAAATGGTTTTGGATTCTCAGACACAGATAACTATTTATTTAACACATCATGAGATACAACTACATATACTGGTGACAAACCCGAATGAACTACACAAGACAAAATAAATTACTTCCATCAATTAACTAAGTGATATTCAGATGATGTGCTGTCTAGTGTATTATTTGGTAGAGAATATCAAGATGCGGTGGGTCTTAATGGCAACATGGTCTTACCAAGTGTTGGGGACTTAACTGGACAAGACACAGATTTATTTTATATACAAAATAAAATGTGTTCAAAATTAACTCTAGACCATGTTATTGGTTTGGGTTCTATTGCATCTAATCCATGAGAAATTGCATTATCTTTGATGCCAGCAAATTCTCGAAACATTGCTGCTGATGATTTTAATAACATTATCAATATTGTCGGTCACACAATAGAACAAGCAACTGATGATTGATTAAAAGCGTGTGTTGCTCATGGTGTCCCAGATTGAATAATTGATCCTGAAAGCAAATCAATTTTTGATATTGGTGGAATATATGAGTCAGAAATTTATGCTGCAGCTAAAGAATGCGGCAAATGAATTAATGTTGGATATGATTTAGGTTATTGAGTAAATAATTACAGATCGTTCTTGCTATATGATAAGACATCTGATACATATTCTTTAAATAACGATATTAGAGTTATTGGACAACTATTTATGGGATTCAATCCTGCATTTGTTCATTTTGTTCGAACAATATATAACGACCTTCATTTAATGCAAATGGAATATCCAATATCTTATGGTGCTATACCATTGAATTGGGGTATTTCAAATGATGAGGCTAAGTTAGATGAAACTTACACATACTTAAAAGGTTTGATGCGACGTAAGAATATAACTCAAGATATTAAAGTGGAAGGTATTAAACAAGATTCTCAATATATTCATTTAACCGACAAAAAGGGTCGCGATATAAATGACCTGTTGTTTGATACAAATTATTTACACTACTTAAATGCAAATGAAAATGAATACCCAATTATTGTTAATGCATATGCAGCTCATAAATATGGATTTAAAGTTGGTGAAACAATTGAATTATACGTATCTAACACTGTAGATAGATATGAAAGAAAGATTCATCCTGAATCTTATAAAGAAGATGATAATATAGCTAAGTTTAAAGTTGTTGGTATCTCAAGAGGTACAAACAATGAAGCTTATTATACGTCTCAAGAAGCTGCTAACAAGATTTTAGGTTTACCTGATGGTCAAACATGGAACAAAACACATAAATTTATGCCTTGATCTGAATATAGTGACACAATTCCAAGACTTGTTGACTTGGCTGGTCTAGAATCATCAGACCAACATAATGTTTCTATATATTCGTTTGACAATACTACACCTACACGAGTTGATGGCTTAACTAAACTATCATTGCCAATACCAGTAGGGTTCAATGGCATCTATACTCAAAATAAAGAAGGTAAACCTTTAACTGCTGGTTTAAGTTTATACTCATATACAGGTATGTATCCTGGAGCATCAGTATATAACTCTGTGGGTAATAACAAGTTTGAAAACATATTAACATTTGGTCCAAATTTAGCTATTGCTAACTTTATGTGTGGTGGATTTGGCACAGTCAAAGACGATCGAACATATTATCAAGCTTGCTCTGAATGATTGACTCCTGGTTCATGAATGAGTCAGCATGAAGATTATTATCGACAGACATATATTCAATCACTTATTGATGATATATCTGAAATATATGGGGATACAACTATGATTACTGCAATTACTGGAGCAATGGATGTTGCGGCTAGTGACTTAGTTTATTCAAACTTAATTTCAACATTTGATTTAGCTGAAACAAGTATTATGGCTATTGTCATCCCAATTACTGTTATTATTGTTGCAGTTATATCTAACTTAATTATTAATGACTCTAAGAAAATGGCCGCCATGCTAAAAGCACTTGGATATTCAGATGCTAAGAATTTAATGTCAATATTAGCACTATTTGTTCCAACAATTGTTGTTGGTTTGGCTTTAGCTGTACCATTATCATTGGGTTTAACATTAGCATATCAATCAATTATCTTTAATAGTGCAAATATATTAGTTGATGTCACACAGAAATGATGGTACTATGTTGCCGCTGTTGGTGGTATTGGTGTTATCTTAGTAGGTACTTATGCTATCGGCTTTGTATCATTAAAGAAAGATAGATTGGTAGATCAAATTAAATAGGAGCATATTATGATTGATAAACAACAAACAAAAATATTCAATTCAATAAATGACTTAAAAGACTTAAGTCTTATTCCTGAAGGCGAGAAAAAGAAAGTAATGAGAAAAAACATTACTCTTTTAGATGAATATATGCTTTTATACAAACATGCTTGAGCTAATCTAACACAAACCAAAACCGCTCTTGAATCTGCTGCTCCAGTCACAAGTCTTGCAACCTATCGTATTAAAAAATCATTAAATAAGCAATATGCTAACGCTCAAAACCAAATTACTATCACCAAATCTAAATTATCTAAATGTATTAATGCACTTTTATATGACCACAACTGTGCAAGTGGTAAACACGATAAGATGACAGTAGATGAATTGTATCGAATTGTTAATGCATATGAAAATAAAGAATTTAAAGATAATTATTTCCCAAAACTAAGATTAAGAACACTAAATCAAAACAATTTTGAATTAAGAACTGCTGAATTCCAACTAGAAGTTGTTAATCAAATTCTTAGCGAGAAATTTAAACCGTATGAAGAAAGCTCACGATGAAACCGTTCAAAGTCTTTTTGAATAAGACAAAGAACATTATTAGAAAAGAAAATTGTATCATGTAATGACCGACGAGGTAGCTTAGATGAAACTTTCCGTTCAATGCAATATGCTAAATTGATAAAACGATTCAATAAATTATCTCACCATTCAAATAAATATGATCGAACAACCAATCTGCCAAGTAATTATGTAATTGATTTTGAAAATATCACCAAGTATTACTTTAACAAATGAATGGCTTTTAAGGTATTAAAAGGATTTGATTTAAAAATCAAAAAAGGTGAATTTGTTGTTATTCTAGGTCCATCAGGTTCGGGTAAAACGACATTACTAAACATTATGTCTGGTATGGATAAAGCTACTTATGGACAAACTATTGTTAATGGTAATAATTTGATTAAGATGAATGATAACCAATTAACTCAATTTAGAAAAGACAATATTGGTTATATTTTCCAACAATATGGTTTATTGCCAAACTTAAATGTTCGTGAAAACGTTGAAATTGGTTGAAATCTTCAATCTGATAAGTCTAAAAGACTTGATATTGATGAATTACTAAAAACAGTTGGTATGTCAGAATATGCCGACAAATTCCCACACGAATTATCAGGTGGGCAACAACAACGTGTTTCTGTTGCACGATCAATGGCTAAAAATCCCGCAATCGTGTTTGGTGATGAACCAACGGGTGCTGTTGATGAAGAAATGTCAAAACAAATTCTTCAATTATTTGTAGATATTAATGAAAAATTCAAAACAACCGTTATTATTGTTACACACAACCCAATCTTTGCTGATCTAGCGACAAGAGTAATTAAAGTAAACTCTGGTTATATCGCTCAAAACTATGAAAATAAAAATCGTAAAACTGTTGCTGAACTAGATTGATCTTCAAACCATTAAAAAGAGCTATGCTCTTTTTATTTTGCTTGACATTGTGGGCAAAAGCATGTACCACGACCATTAAGCATAATTTTCTTGATGGTAGAACCACAGACTTTGCATTTTTGTCCTTGACGTTCATAAACCATTAAATGATTCTGAAAACTTCCAGAATGATTTTTGGCAAATTTAAATGTAAAAACAGTAGTTCCTTGGTTTTTTATTGATTTGTCCATAATTTTGCGACATGCTTTAATTATGTTTTGACAATCTGTTTTAGTCAATTGTTTTGCAGGTCTTTTAGGGTGTATTTTGCAAGCGAAACAAATTTCAGCTGCATAAATATTTCCGATTCCTGCAATAATGGTTTGATCTAATAAGATACTTTTTGTTGCTAGTGATTTATTTTTAAATTTGTTTAATAAATAATCAGCTGTTAATTTTTTATCTCAAGGTTCTAAACCTTGACTTGATACTTCACGACTTTTTATAAAGGCTTCTTTATTCTTGTAAATATTAAGTTGCCCAAATTTACGAGAATCAGTGTAAACCAATTTCTTATTACCTAAAATTATTTCGACACATTGAAATGGTTCCATTGGGTCTTTCTTGTTTAAATAATATACTTTACCTTCCATTCTTAAATGAATGGTTAAAAATTTATCGTGAGATAACTCTACATATATTAATTTGCCTAAAGTTTTAATATCTTTAATTGTTTCATTCAATAAAAACTCTTTAAAAACTTTACTACTACAATTACGGATTACTCTTGCATCATTAAATAAAACATCAGTAACCTTATGATTAATAGCGGGATGTAGTGTATGAACTATTGTTCTAACTTCTGGTAATTCGGGCATTATTTACATTTCCTTGCGTCTTTTAATTGTCTAATTGCGGTTGAAGACATATTTACAAGTTCTTCCTTAGGCAACATTAAAAGAGTTTCAATTTTATTATCTAATGAATGGTTAACCTTAGCCATATCCATTTCATAAATAGCATCGCTAGAATCTCTAATGCTTCGAATAATAACAGAAATTTTATGTTTTTTGGCGAATCCGACAGTTAAACCTTTATTGGTTGTAACAATAACATTTTTTAAATGTAATTTATCTATTTCTTTTTTAGTTTTAATAAATCTTACTTCTAAAGAAGGAATCGATTTTTTATATAGATTTTTTGATACTACTACATACAATTTATCAAATAATTTAGAACATCTTTTAATTATGTTAAGATGCCCAGAGTGAATAGGATTAAAACTACCAGGAAACATCGCTTTTGTTTGCTTAGTCATAGTAAAACAATATATAATCTCAAATAAGATTATATATTTTTTGGAGATTACAATGAGTAAAATAATTGAAAATATGAAGCAAGTTATTGCCACGGCACCTAGAAAACCAAGAATAGTTTTTGCCGAAGGCAACAATGCTTTTATTCAACAAGCTATTAAAACTATTGCAAACGAAATAGATCCTATTCTTATTTTTAAAAGTAAGAGTGAAATCCCAGCTAATTTCCCATATCAAACAATTGCAATTGATGCAATTGATATTAGTCCATATTCTAACTTACTATATGAATTAAGAAAAGCTAAAGGTATGACTGCTGAGCAAGCTATTATTACAGCCAAACAACCAAACTATTTAGCTTCATTAATTGTTAAATTAGGTCAAGCAGATGGTGAAATTTGTGGTATTGACTACACAACAGCCGATACATTAAGACCTGCCTTACAAATTATTAGAACTGAACCGGGTGCTAAACTTGTTTCATCTGTATTTATGTTAGAAAAAGACAATGATTTATCTATCTTCTCTGACTGTGCTATCAATATAAATCCAAATGCTGATGAATTAGCTAGCATGACTGAAATGGCTTGTGCTTTTGCTAAAAATGTATTAAAAATTGAAAAGCCAAAAGCTGCTTTATTAAGTTACTCAACTTGTGGTAGTGGTAAAGGCGAAGATGTTCAAAAGGTTCAAACAGCTTTTGAATTAATTAAAATGAATCCAAACTGCAAGGCTTACGATGTCTTTGGCGAAATGCAATTTGATGCTGCTTACGATGACCGTGTAAGGGCTAAAAAAGCTAAAGCATGTAATTGAACAACTAAACCAGACATCTTTATGTTCCCAAACATTAATGCTGGTAATATTGGATGCAAAATAGCTCAACGAATGGGTGGATATGATGCATTTGGTCCAATCTTAGTTGGTTTGGCTGCACCAGTTAATGACTTAAGTCGTGGTGCTACTGTTCAAGATATTATTGGTGTAAGCTACATCACTGCTGCTCAAGCTGTGGTTAAGATGACTAAAAGATAATCTTCAAACAACAAAATAAAAGAGGAACTATTGTTCCTCTTTTTCTTGATTAATTTTGAGTGATGAAATATATGATGCGGCTTGTTCTGTTATATTAATACCTAGTTTTTTGAAAACCTGTTGTTCAGCTTGCATTAGGATACAGCTAGCATGAGCTTGTGTGTCTCTTAATAATGGTAGTTGTTTTAATGCAATAGCAGCCAATGGGTTTGTTAAAGATTGAATTGCTAATGCAATTAAGGCTTCAGATAAATTTAATCTACCACGATATCCAAATGAATCGTGTTTCATTTTTTTAATTGGATCCAAAACATATGGAGACATTAGGTAAATATCATCTTTAATCTTACCTAATGTTTTTAGTGCATTAATAATGGCGGCAGCAGAGGCAGTTAAATCTTTAGATTTTCTACCAGTTACAATAACACCTTTTTTTATTTCAATAGCAACAGCATGTGTTTTACTTTGTGCTTGTTTATCTAAACACGCTTTAACTGAAACACGGTCTTCAGCCTTAACTCCAGCATCATGCATTAAGTATTCTGCTTTAGTTATGATTGAGTCATCATACTTACCGAAGAATACATCTTTTAATGCTCCATAGTAACGACGAACAATTTCTTTTTGAGCAGCAATGCGACAAATTTTATCATTAGTAATTGCAAACCCAATCATATTAACTCCCATGTCGGTTGGTGAGTGATATGGACTTCGTCCATATAATTGTTCAAAAATTGTTTTTAATAATGGGAAACTAGCTATATCACGGTTATAATTTGTTGCAGTTTCTTTATAGTGTTCAAGATGGAAAGGATCGATCATGTTTCCATCATTTAATTCTAATGTTGCTGCTTCGTAAGCAATATTAACGGGATGCTTTAATGGTAGATTTCAAATAGGGAATGTTTCATATTTTGCATATCCTGCTTTTTTGCCTTTTAAATGAGCATGATATAGTTGACTTAAACATGTTGCCATCTTACCAGATCCAGGCCCTGGAGCTGTAACGATAACTAATTTTCGATGAGTTTCAACATATTCGTTTCGTCCCAAACCATCTTTAGATAATATTTTAGGTAAGTCTTTAGGATAACCTTCAATCTTATAGTGTTTGTACACTTTAACACCAAGGTTCTTTAATAGTCTTATGAATTCTTTAATTGTTGGTGATTCTTCATACATTGAAATAACTACACCAGTAATAGGAATACCAATTGTTGAATATACTCCAACTAACCTTTCAACTTCTGCTTGGTATGATAAGTTAGAGTCTACTCTAACCTTATTGTTAATAACATCTTGTGCATTAACAACAATAATAACTTCTGCGTCCTTTTTAAATTGAAGTAAAGATTGAAGTTTGGCATCATGGTCAAAACCCGGTAGAACTCTTGCAGCATGCCAATCATCAATTAGCTTGCCACCAAATTCAAGATATAGTTTAGAATCGAATTTATTTACTCTATCTAAAATTGCTTTTCTTTGAAGTTTTAAATATTTCTTTGTATCGAATCCTGTTTTCTTCATAAACAACATTATTATAATAATTTTATATAAATATAAAGTCATAAAATGAAAGTTTTAAAAAAGTCAATTAAAACATCATTTACAATTAAAAAATCTAAGTTTATTTGCTTAGGGTATTTAGTGCATAATAAATTAGAAGTTAAAACCATTTTAGACCAAATAAAAAAAGAATATTCTGATGCTAGTCATATATGCTATGGTTATATTTTAGATGACAATAATTATTACTATTCTGATGACGGTGAGCCATCAGGATGCGCGGGTAAACCTATCTATAATGCTATTCAATCTAGAAAGCTAAACTATTGCTTATTAATTATAGTTCGCTACTTTGGTGGAGTTAAGTTTGGAACTAGTCTTCTTCGTTCCACCTTTAAAGATTTATCTTTAGAAGTATTAAGTGAAGATGTATTAAGAGAAAGTGTTGTAACAGATTTGGTAGATATTCAAATTAACTATTCACAATTAAAATTGATAAATAAAGTATTTAATAAATCTATTTATTATTCAAAATATAAAACTGATGTAGTAGATATGACATTAATGGGTGACTCCAAAAATATTAAAGCAAAATTAAAATTACTTAATGTCCAACCTAAACATATAAAAGAAAAACAGGTTATCTAACACCTGTTTTTTGTCAGTCTTATTAATTAAATACAGAAGAATGGGGATACGCCTTGTACTTCACTTGTAGTAGCCCAATTGTTATGAGTAAGACAACCGTCTGTGCATCTTCAAAAAGAACCAGGAGCTTGTTCGCAAGCACCATGAATATTAGATGATCTTAAGAAATAGTCTTGTGTCCTTCAACTTCTAATTGGGGTACGTACAAAACAATCTACATAATCATCGTATTCAAATGGGTCGTTTTTATTATCAAGATTAGCATAATATTCATATTGGTGATCTTCAGCCATAAATAAATTCTTTTCTTTAGGAGCAGCTAAATCTTCAGGAGAATTAATAAATCCTTGATAAGAAAGGAAAGATCCAAGTGCGGGTTCAAATAGTTTACATTCTCTTGTTGTAAGTTGTCAACACTTTTGTTCACTATCATATTTTAAAGCTTGTTTCTTTACAGTTTTGATACCATTTGAAACATCGCTGTCCATCATTTTATAAACACTTGATCGATTAGATTGTTCTCACTCAAAAGTTTGGCCAGAGTTTAATGCTTCATCTATACGAGAGTCTCAATAGTCAGTCTTTTTGTCTCTTAATGACAATGTAAGAGCTTCTCCATTAACATCACAAATTAAAGTATCAAATTGGAATGTTAAAGCTATTTTCTTACCATCTTTATCAATATCAGCATTTTGTCCAATAACTGTAACTTTATGTTTTATACCATTAAGTGGAACAGTTCTAGATAGACCAACAAAATTGTCTATACCGTAATGTTTTTGCAATGCAGATAAACCTTTATCAGCAAATGACCTTACATTTGTTCATGTATCGACTTCGAATGATGCATTAACATCAAATGTTGTTGTTTGAAGTAGGTAGCTACCTTCTTTTTTGTTCTTTATAGTGACTTTAACTTTATGATTTCCAGGTTTTGGATTTAATGCCTTACTAAAGAATTGAATTGCATAAGTGTGAGTGTTGTCATCAGTGCAAATAATTTGAGCTTCCATTTCTCCCAATCCGCCTTCGTCTTCAGGAAGTTCTTCTTCTACAGTGACTGAAGCGTGATTTGTGTTTGTTGGGTTAAAATCATTAGGTTTATTAACGAGTTGGAAACCGTTAATTGTTCCACCAACAGTATCATCGCCTCTGTCCATACCAGCATCAACAGAGAATAAATTACATTCAGCTTCATCGGCTTGAGGTGGTTGTAATATCATAGAACTTGTGTTACGAATTGTTATAGTGTCAGTAGCACGAACTTCTTGTTCTTTAGTTTCAGTATCAGTAATGGTTGCAATAACTTTTAGAGTGTATATTTTGTCTCCAACAGATAGGTGGTGTCAATGAACAATACCGAATTGATCAACATCAATTGTTTCATCACCGCTTAAATCAGTGAATACATTAACTTTAAATGAAACAGCTTTTTCTGTTTCCTTACCGTTTTCTTCTACTACCTTTCAAGCTCTTCTTGCAATACCTTCTCCTAATTTATCACCTAGTAGGTTGTAATCTCCACCGGTAATTTGGTATTTTGAGTATTTATCCTCTTTAGAACAACTAGTTGTAAAAATAGTCGTTCCAGCAATTAACATTGCACCCGAACCAAGTAAAGGCATTAATAATTTTACTTTTTTCATATATAAAATAACCTTTCGTGTATTAATTATATAGAAAAATATATTTTTTAAATATTAAATAAAGTTAAGTTTACTTAATAATACCACGTTCTCTAAGTTCTTTGTCGATGATTGCCATTTCTTCATCCACTGTTTTATCACCAACATCAATTACGATGTATGGAACACGATATGTAGCACATACTGAAGTTAAATATTCAATGTATCCTTTGTTCAATAATTTGAAATAAGTTTCGTTCTTTTTGAAATTTTTAATTTCAACAGATCGATTTCTTTTGTATAGTCTTTCAAGAAATCTTTTTCAATCTAATTTCAAGATAATATAGAGTTTTGGAGTACCAATTTCATAAACCAGTTGGTTAACTTGATCGCGCCATAATTTTTCATAATATTCATAAACTGTTGGTTGATCTAACATATTATGAAATGCAAACATTCTATCTTCAAATATTGTTCGATCAAATACTTTAACAGCTGGGTTTTTAGAATTTTGAATGCAATTTTTATAACGAGTAAAACGATTAAGCAAAAATTGTAATTGACAAACCGATTCTGCTATTTGTTCTCTTTGATACATCTTGTCTAGCAAGATGTTCATAAGATCATTGGGGTCATTACTTAATTCATACACTGGTTCAAATCCATAGTCTTTTACTATTCTTTCAACAATAGTGGATTTACCGGCAGAAATCATTCCACCAACCGCAATACAGTTGGCTTCTTTTTGCTTTTTAAACTCATGCAAAACGCATCTTGTTTTGAAGCGTTTTTCGTAATTTTTGGGTACTTTCATACTTACTAAAATTATACTAATTTTAAATGAGAAATTAAAGTGTTTTTGTTTTGGCTAAATCAGCAGCAACTGTAATCTTAAAATTTTGCTTTTTGTTAGTTGAAATAATAAAGTTTTCTTTTGTTGGTTTTAAGTTTAAATAACTAAATAAATCTTTGCCCAATTTATTCGGTTTGAGTGTTTGCTTGTAAATAGAATATTTACAAAATTGTGGTGTTTGAATGTTATATTTGTTAATTCTAAAATCAGCATCATTTTTTGGGCCACTAAAACAAAGAGTTCCAAAATGGGCTCTAGATTTTATTAATCTCACAATATCTTTTTTTAACACATTAATTCGTGCTGCATCATGAATTAAAATCTTATCATTATCAGATAGTGTAGAAAGTGCTTTCATAGCGTTTTCAAATGACTTATTTCTTGTTGAACCACCAGTGATTATTTCTACTTTTTGACAATTGTTTTTAACCTTATTTTTATATTGTTTTGGTACAACCAAAATTATTTTTTTAATATCAGAAATTTGGCAAAATGTGTCTAACGAAAATTGGTATATGGGTGTTTTATTAATTTTAATAAAACACTTAGGGATTGTTGATCCTAATCGTTTACCATCTCCAGCTGCTAAAATTATTGCATAATTTGCCATATATAAATATTTTACATTTTTTATACTTTTTCATATAGAATTAAATAGCATAAATTCTTTTTATGCAAAATTAGCATGTGGGAGAGTTCTATTTTTAGATCGCACCACGTAGAGAACAACTTATAGGAGGTGTTGCTTGTGGCTAAGGAAAAAACTATAACGAGAGTAGCAATTGTCCACTTAATTGGAGGTCAAGCTAAACCAGGAACTACATTAGCTTCCTACGGTATTAACATGGCTGAATTTACTAGACAATTCAACGATAAGACTAAAGACAGAATGGGTGAAGTTGTACCAGTACAAATTACTGCATACAGTGATAAATCATTCAAATTTATTATTAAAACTACACCAGCTTCTGTTCTATTAAAGAAAGCAGCAAAGGTTGAAAAAGCTGGTCATAACCAACTTACAGACAATGTTGCAACTATTTCTAAGGAAGAAGCAATGAAGATTGCTAAATACAAAATGCCAGATTTAGCTGTCTATGATGAAGAAGCTGCATTAAGATGTGTTGCAGGTACTGCAAAACAAATGGGCATTAAGATTAAAGGTGTTGATTTATCACCTAAGAAAACTGCTAAGGAAGGTAAGAAATAATTATGGCTTTCCATGGTAAAAAATATACTGCTAGCGCTAAGTTAGTAGATCGAACTAAATTCTATTCAGTTCATGATGCAGTTGAATTGGCAAAGAAAACATCAACAACTAAATTTGATGGTGCAATTGATATTGCTATCAAATTAAATCTTGATACAACAAAAGCAGAACAACAACTAAGAGGTACTATTGCTCTTCCTCATTACTTTGGTAAGAAAATTAGAATTGTAGCTATTACTGATACAATTACTGATGCTCAAGCCAAAGAACTAGGAATTAAAGTTGGAACAACTGATTTAATTAATGAAATTAAAAATGGTTGAATGGACTTTGACTTAATCATTACAAGTCCAAAGTACATGATTCCATTATCTAAGTTAGGTAAAGTGTTAGGTCCTAAGGGATTAATGCCAAACCCTAAGTTAGGAACAGTTACTCCAAATGTATTAGCAGCAGTTAAAGAATTCCAAAAAGGAAAATATAACTATCGTACAGATACATATGGAAACATCCATATGAAAATCGGTGTTACTTCAGCTAAAACTGAAGATGTCGTTGAAAATATAAATGCTCTCCTAGACTTTATTAAGTCTAAACGTCCAACCACAGTTAAAGGTGAATATATTCAAAATATATGCATCTCTTCAACTATGGGACCAAGCATTAAAATCATAAAATAAAAAGTAGGGAATACCTGCTTTTTTTTATTATTTATATATTTGCTAAACAATGAATGTATAAATATATAATTTTTATGTATCAACTAGATACAGAAAGATATAACAATGAAATTATTACATAAATTAGCTCCTGTTGCAATATTTGCAAGTACTGCAGCAGTTGTTGTCCCTTTTGCAACATCTTGTGGCAAGGGATGAACATCTTTTAGCGCTTTAACCTTTAATGAACAAAAATATCAAAACAACATTCATGAAGCGGTTAGCGAAGGATGAGATAACAAAACAATATGAAAAGATTTTGGCAATAGCAAAGTTGCTTTTGATACTGATGTTAGATTTTATTCTACTAATGTATTAAAGGAAATGATAGAAGCAGAGTTGGATCCCGATGACTTTCCAACTTTTGATGTTAAATATAGAAATTTTAAGACTGAATTAGATGATAATGATACACCATATGTTTCTTATGATTTAGAATGTTCACTAGTTTTGGATTACATACTATATACTTCACAATCTAATGCTGCTGATGTATATAGAGATCGTGCATATTTGTCTCTTTCTATGCGTCATATTCCTGTACTCATCGGATGTATGCCATGACCACTAACAAATGAAGCAAAGCATCTTTGATATTTTGGATTAGATACCACTGAAAGCCAATGAACAAATGAATCTAATTTAAATTATTCTTTAGATTACAAAGAGTACCTACGTATAGATGGCAAAGAGTATTACAAAGAGGGAAACAAAATTGCATATGAAATGAACACAAACGTTGGAATTAATCTACCTCCAGATCCATTCTTTAACCTTGTAACTTCTTTGGGATCTTATTGCTACCAAAAAGTTGCACAAAAATATTAAAGAAGAAAAAACGGGCTTGACGCCTGTTTTTTTATATATGGGGTGCGGGCCCTAGTTATTTATATTTTCAATAATAATTGTTATGAATATATAATTTTTATGTATCAACTAGATACAGAAAGAATTAAACAAAATGAAATTATTACAAAAATTAGCTCCTGTTGCAATACTTGCAAGTACTGCAGCAGTTGTTGTCCCTTTTGCAACTTCTTGTAGCAAAGGATGAACATCTTTTAGTGGTAGAACTTTTGATGAAGAACAATATAAAAATAATGTACACTCTGAAGTTACTAATGGATGAGATCGAAAAACAATGTGAGATGATTTTGGCAAAAACAAATCTGCTTTTGACATGAGCATAAGATACTATACAAATGTGATGTATGAAGAAATTAGTGAATCAATAGACGATTATTTTGGTCTTATTGATTTTCCATCTTTTGATGTTAAATATAAAAATTTTAAAGCTGAACTAGATGCAAGCAACAATCCATTTGTTTCTTATGATTTAGAAATTTTTGCAGTATTTGACACCGAAACACTTGATTCATCCCAATCAAACGGAACCGAACAATATAGATGACGACAATCATTCTCTATCTCTATCCACCATGTCCCTGTAACAATTAATTGTGTTCCTGTACCGACTAATACTGGAACATATGCCTGAAGTTATGAATATGTTGGTAATGTGGATAAATGGACAGATGAATCTAATTTAAAGTACACAGAAAGCACTAGATACTTTTTGTACAAAGATGGTGATGAATCATTTATTAACGAAGAATCTGAATCATGTGAATGCAACAAAACAGTCGGCACTGAATTGACTGGAGATGCATATTCTATGGTTTCCATGTACTATATATATTATTACCAAAAAGTTCAAAGAAATTGATAAAGCAGAAAACGGGCTACATGCCTGTTTTTTTTTTTTTTTACATTTCAATTTCCTGTCAGAAGATTAATTCGCGCATTTTTTATGTATCAAAAAAATAAACAAAAAAAATGAAAGAAATATAAAAATTAAGAAAATAAATTATATTTATTTTTTATTTTTTTATATTTAAGTATAATAATTTTACAAATGAAACTCATCGTAGGGCTTGGTAACGTGGGCAAGCCATATTCAAATTCCCGTCACAATATTGGTTTCATAGCTATTGATGCAGTCTTGAAAGATTTAGGTCTTCAGATTGAAAACAATAGTTTTGATGGAGATTTCGTTGTTGCTACAATCAATAACGAAAAAGTAATGTTTATAAAGCCAACTACTTTAATGAACTTATCTGGTAATTGTGTTGGTTCGGTTGCTAAGTTCTATAAAGTTAAACCGCAAGATATTATTGTCATTCATGATGATTTAGACTTACCACCGGGTAAATTTAGAATCCGGACATCTGGATCGGCGGGTGGCCACAACGGTATCAAGGATATCATCGCTAAACTGGGGTCAGATCAATTTGTTAGATTTAAGATTGGGATTGGAAGACCACAACAAGCCACGGTAATCGATTATGTTTTAGGTAAAATAACACCCAATGAAATGAATACGATTAAACCTGTTATAGATAAATGTGTAGAATTTGTTAAATTGAGTTTATGTGCACCAATTAATATTGCCATAAGTAAAGTAAATCGAGGAAATTAGTATGAAAGTAATTAAAAGAGATGGACGAGAAGTAAAATTTAATGCTAGCAAGATTCATGATGCAATCATTGCTGCAGCTGTAGCAAACAACATTGCTTTAGCAGAAGATGATTTACATAAAATCACTGATGAAGTAATTAATTTAATAGAAAAATCTAAAAAAGAAGCTGTTGAAGTAGAAGAAATTCAAGACCTTGTTATTGATACATTAAAAAAACAAGGTCACACTCAACTAGCCAGAAAGTATTCAGCTTACCGTATTGAACGTAATAAAATACGTGAGCGTGGTAGTCGTTTGATGGATACTATCTATAAAATCGGTATTGAAACAGATCGTGATAACGCAAACGTAGGTAATAACTTTTCAGCCAAATTATTACGTATTGCTTCAGAGTCAAACAAATGACATATGCTTTTGAAGCATTTGCCAAGAGATATGGCTGCTCACCACGAAGCTGGTGATTACTATATCCATGACTTGGATAGTTACAACCTAACAACTAACTGTTTACACTTACCAACTAGAAGATTACTACAAACCGGTTTCAATACTGGATATGGAACTATTAATGCTCCAACAACTATCGAAACTGCAGGTGCAATCTTATGTATTGCTTTGCAAGCAAGTCAAAACGATATGTTTGGTGGTCAATCTCACCCAAACTTTGATAATGATATTGCTCTTACTATCCCAAACACTAGAAGAAAAATCATTGCTGATATCAAAGCAACTGGTGGGGATTGAAAGAATGATGAATATGTTGACAAAATATTAAAACGTCGTGTATCCCAAGCAATGCAAGGAGTTGTCTACAACCTTAACACCCTACACTCTCGTGCAGGTAGTCAAGTTCCATTTAGTTCAATTAACATTGGGATTCCTGAAAATGAAAATGCGGCATTGGTTTGCCAATGTTTCCTAGAAGAATATGAAAAAGGGTTGGGTTGTGGTGAACAACCAATCTTCCCCAACATCATCTTTAGAGTTAAAGAAGGTGTTAACCGTAATCCTAAAGACCCATATTTCTATTTATTTAAACTAGCTTGTAAAGTTGCAAGTAAAAGAATGAATCCAACGTTCATGAACATTGATGCAACATTCAATAAAGAATATTATGACAAAGGTATTATTCCAGCAACAATGGGTTGCCGTACATATCTATTACCAGATATTAATGGTAAACCACAAGTAGAAGGACGAGGTAACATTGCTCCTTGTACTATGAATCTACCAAGATTAGCTATTAAAGCTAATAAGAACATTGAAGTCTTCTTTAAATCATTAGATGAATTATGCGAAGAAGTTAGATTACAACTAATGCATCGATATGACACTTTGAAGAAACTAAAAGTAAAAGATATGCCATTTGTTTGTGGTGAAGGTTTAATTGTTGGTTCTGAAGGTTTGGGAAAGAACGATTCAATTGAACCGGTGCTAAAGCATGGTACATGAGGTATTGGTTTTATTGGATTAGCTGAAACATTAAAACTATTAATTGGTAAGCACCACGGTGAAAGCAAAGATGCACAAGAATTAGGCTACCAAATCGTTAAACGTATCAGAGAAAATTGTGATAAGTTCAAACAAAAATATAAACTAAACTTTGCATGTTATGCAACACCAGCTGAAGGATTAAGTGGAAAATTCTTCCCGCTTGATGAAAGAGAATTTGGCCAAATTCCTTGAGTAACTACTAAAGGATATTACACAAACTCATTCCATGTTCCGGTAGACTATCCAATCACTGTGGCAGAAAAGCTTGAAATTGAAGCTCCATATCATGAACTATGTAATGGTGGACACATCTCATATGTAGAATTTGATAGCTACCCAACACCAGATGATATCATGCGAGTAGTAATGTATGCTTATTCAAGAACAAACATTAACTACATCGGTATTAACTTCCACATTCGATACTGTCTAGATTGTAAATCTAAATAATATGAAAATTAGATTAGCAAGTATTCTAGAATCTAATGCCAATGGTCCGGGACTAAGAAAAGTATTCTTTTCACAAGGTTGTAGCCACGGATGTCCAGATTGCTTCAACAAGCACACTTGAGACTTTAATGGTGGAGCATGAATTGACATTGATGAAGAGGTAAAAAAGACAGTTGATGCCTTCTACCTAGCGGGGGTAACATTTAGTGGAGGAGACCCCTTTGATCAGCCAGAAGCATTTGCCTATTTGGCAAAAGAACTAAAGAAACACAATATTAATATTTGGTCTTATACCGGCTACACCTGGGAACAATTAATCGAATTATCTAAGACCAACGTTCATATCAAAGACATGTTAAATAATATTGATGTTCTGGTTGATGGACCATTCATTAAAGAACTTAAGGATGATAACATCGAATGAAGAGGATCTAGGAATCAAAGAATCATTCTTGTACCCGATTCTCTAAAAGAGAATAAGGTAATAATCAATAAAGAATTTAAATAAACATATAATAAAACTAACGGAGACTTATATATTATGGGAAAAGTAACTTATTTACGTCCAGGCGAAACAAAATGTCCAGTATGTGGTTCAACACATATCTGTGAAATATCTAGAATTACAGGATACTTATCATTTGATGAAAGGTTCTGTCAATCTAAAGTTGACGAACGAAGTCAACGTGTGGATCACAACGGCGACCACGAAGCCAACTATGTAAAATAAAAAGAGGTTGGACCTCTTTTTTTATTTAACTTCAAATAGAAGTTGGACTAATTGTCCCATTCGTTCATCTAACTTTTCTATTTCTTCAGTTGTTAATGCATGTTCACCTTCGGTTTGTGGTTGATAATATTGTGCTATAACGCCCTTAATATTTTCCATACCCTCTTCAGAAACGGTTAGAGTTTTAATTTCGTATCCATCTTCAGCAAACGCTTCCATAACATCATCAAATCCTTCAGTGAAGATCTTATCAAATGTTGTTTTGTCTATTTTTTGAGGATCTCCAGATAATCCAAACATATCTTGAACGAGTTGTGTTGCGTTTTCTGAAGCAAATAGTGGAGCCATGATGTCTTCAGCTTGATCAACCAATGAATTTCATGATTCACCTAGCTTTTTAATTTCTGTTACAACTTCTTCTGGTTCCTCTGCTTCGCTTGCTGTATTGTATATTTGTTGAAACCCTTCCGTAAAAGTTTCGCTAATTGCATCAGTTAAACTTCCTTCAAAGGCTTCTCCGTTTGGTAATGTAATTTGAACTTTAGTTTCATTTAAAGATAGACCTGCAAATAAGGCATCAAAATCTCTAGCTGTGCTTTTATAGTAGGAAAACCAATTGAATACTTCATTTACTTTATCCAATCCTTCATATAAATTCTTAGACAAAGTATTTTGCTCTCTTGTTGCTTTAGATGTTGTTGTATAAAAAAGAAGTTGAGTAAATGCAAATGTTGTTGGTAATAACAATGCTGGTAGAGCAACACCGCCGATAGCACCATTTATTATTTTATATTTCATAGTTGGTGCACTACTAGTTGCCTTATCATTTTGTTTTTTAATAACTACTTTTTTAAACCATGTGTAGTAGTTAATAATAAGAATAATGTTACCAATAAACATCATAATAAAGAAAAATACTGGTGCAATTATTGATTGAGCAATATTGGTTAAGTCTGCATTTTTTAGTGCTGGAATTGCATTCTGTAATACTGGTGCTATAGCACCCCCAATAGCTCTACCTGCTAATAATCAAACAATCAAACCGATGATGTAGGTGACAAGGTTTCCTCCACCTCAGTATAGTGCTCTTTTTCATCCTGCAAATACGCCAATTACAGGGAAAGCAATCATCATGATGATAAAAATCACGGGTGCGATAACTGCTAAAGATTGCATTGGATACATATATATGTCTCTCCTTCCGTATAAATATACTATATTTTAGCCCGTTTTACCTTAGGAAAATTATTGGGGTTCATTCTGCTTTGTTGATGGCAATGACGACATTGGGCGGTATATTCGTTGCGATCACCCACCATTATTTGTGAATTTATTGGGCGTGGTTTTGTGTGTGCGGAGAATGAAGCACTTGCACCACAATTGGTGCAAACAGCTTTTAATTTAGTAACTTGTTCAGCATACACTAATAACTTCATTACTGGCACAAATGGTCTTCCTCACGAGTCCATGTCAAGACCAGCAGCAATAACAATATAGTCATTATTAGCTAAATAATTACATACTTCTGGTAATTCATCATCAAAAAATTGGGCTTCATCAATTGCTATTACTTGAACATCATCGCTTGCATTATTAACATGATCAATAATTTCTCTAGAGTTTTGCACGGCAATTGATTCAATTACTCTGCCATCTCTACTTTTAGCTTTCTTTGGTCCTGATCTGGTATCAGTAATTGGGGTAAATAGTAAATATTTTACTTCGGCAAATTGCAAAAGATTTACTCTTCTTAACAATTCCTCAGATTTACCTGAGAACATTGGTCCACAGATAACTTCAATTCATCCTTTTTGTGTTCTAAATGCATTAATCTTTGCCATACAATCTCCTTTTACACATTAAACCTAAAATAAATAACGTCTCCATCTTTTACAATATAGTCCTTCCCTTCAACACGAAGTAATCCTTTTGCTTTGACTTCGTTTTCTGATCCCAAACTAATTAAATCTGAACTATTCATTACTTCAGCACGAATAAAACCTTTTTTAATATCGGTATGTATAATACCAGCACATTCTGGTGCAGACATACCATTGACAAATGTTCAAGCCTTAACCTCATCTTTGCCAAAGGTAAAGAAGCTGGATAAATTAAGCAATTTATATGCTTGAACAATAACTGATGATAAACCCGTTTCTTTTAAGCCCAAGTCTTGCATAAATGGAATTTTATCTTCATCAGATAGTTTAGATATTTCATATTCTATTTGTGCAGAAATAGGAACAATAATATCATTTGTCTTTAGACAACTCTTTAATTGCTTTAAATATTCATTGTTTTCAGGATGAGCAATGCTTGCTTCATCTACATTAGCAATAAATAATGTTGGTTTAAAAGTTAAGAAATTGTCTATCTTGATTTGTTTATATTCTTCTTCACTAAAAGTTAGATCCTTAACTAACTTGTTGTCCATTAATTGCTTTTGCACTCTAGCATATAGATTATCGAGAAACTTTGCTTCTTTATCACCAGATAAAGCTTTACGATGAACTTTTTCAATCTTTTTATTAACTACATCTAGGTCAGCCACAATTAATTCTAAATTGATAATTTCAACATCACGTTTAGGGTCAACCGAATTATAAACATGAGTGATATCTTTACTTGCAAAGCATCTGACAACATGACAGATTGCATCAGCTTCACGAATGTTGGCTAAAAATTGGTTACCTAATCCTTCTCCTTTGCTTGCACCTTTAACTAATCCGGCAATATCAACAAAACGACAAATTGCGGGGGTTGTTTTTTCGGGTTGAATTAAAGAAGCAAGAGATGTTAATCTCTTGTCAGGAACAGCTACAATGCCCACATTTGGTTCAATTGTTGCAAATGGGTAATTAGCTGCTTCAACTTGTGAATTTGTTATTGCATTAAACAATGTTGACTTCCCAACATTGGGCAATCCAACAATACCAACGAATAAATTCATGTTCTAAGCTTTGTGTTCAGATCCAAACATTTGGATTTTTTCCTTAACGATAGCTTTGATTGCTTCGGTTCCTGGTTTTAATAACTTACGAGGATCAAAACCTTTAGTTTTTTTATCTAAATCTGTTTTAGCTTCAATGTATTGTCTTGTTGCTCGAGCAAAAGCTAATTGACATTCAGTATTAACGTTGATCTTGCAAATACCAAGAGATATTGCTTTAGATATTTGGTCTGCAGGAATGCCTGTTCCACCATGTAAAACGAGAGGTTTGTTGTTCACAGCTGAAAAAATTTGTTGTAATTTAGCAAAATCTAAACCTTTTCAACCAGCAGGATAAATTCCATGGATGTTTCCAATACCTGCCGCCAAACAACATATTTCGGTTTGTGCTACCATTGCTGCACATTCTTCAACATTGGCAAGTTCACCAGAAGATGTAACACCGTCTTCACTTCCGCCGATACCACCAACTTCTGCTTCAACAGTTGCATTTGTTTTTTTAGCTAAGTCTATGATTTCTTTAGTCTTTGCTATGTTTTCAGCAAATGGTAATTTAGAACCATCAAACATAACAGAACTAAATCCGGCTTCTAATGCAGCAACACAAGCTTCGTAGGTTCCATGGTCAACATGTAGCGCTACTGGAACTGTTATATTCTTTGTCTCCATAGTGTTTTCTACCATATCAACTACATTCTTTCAACCAAACATGTATTTGGCTGCTCCAGATGATACACCAAGAATTATTGGTGAATTTGCTGCTTGAGCGGCATCTAATACAGCACCAATTCATTCAAGGTTGTTAATATTAATAGCTGGAATAGCATAACGCCCAGCTACTGCTTTGGTTAACATATCTTGCATATTAACAAGATGTGATTTGTGTGATTTTCTAATTATCTTAGAAAATTTACTTTTAATCTTTTCAAAATAGTTCATATTGTTCTCCCATATATATTTTAATATTATTTTTGTTATTTAAAAAATAACAAAAATAAAAAAGATGCTTACTCAGCATCTTCTTCTATTTCTTCATCAGATGACTCACTCTCCTGATCTTCTGTTTCATCATCTTCTTCATCCACATCATGCATAAGCTTTTCTTTATATTCTTTATGCATTGCTTCAAGATCTTCTTCATCGTAGAAAGCTTCTTGTTCGAGCATTGCTTTATCATTTAAATCAGCAAGACGTTTTGCTTCAGCTTCTTCTTCTTGTTTAAAGTCATATAGAGCATGACTTAAAGATGCTTGTTCTTCTTCGGTTAAAAATTCTCTTACTTTCCATTCGTGATTACCAGTAAAGATAAAACGATGATCTTGTAATAAACATGTGTATACATGTCCAACAATCTTTTGTTCTTCGGAATCTAATTTAGCTTTTTTAACAAGATCAGCTCATAATTGTTCAAATGTAAAAGCTTTGTTTCTATATTTAGTTTTAGCTAATTCATAAGCTAATGTAATAATTTGTTTGTTTTCCATAGTTCGTTCCTATCTATATAAGTATATCTATTTAGTGATTTTATACAAAAGAACTTTTGATAATCTTGGTCTAATATTTTGTTTACCAAGAATTGAAATAATTTTATTTAGTTCAGGTCCGTGTTCGCTACCAGTAATAGCTAATCTAATGGGCATGAACAAGTCTTGACCTTTATTACCAGATAATTCTTTGGTTTTATCAATCAATGTTTTTGCTTCATCAAAGCTAATATCGTCGTTGCTTTTACTTAAATGAGCAGAGAATGCATTTAATGTTTTTTGTCAAGTATCATTGGCTAATCTCATTCTAAATTCTTTAGAAGTGTCCATTGGTGTTAAGAATGTGCGAGTTATTAAATCATTCAATTCTTTGGCATATGATATTTGCTTTTTGAATAATAGTAAGATATCATCTTTTCTGTGTTCAAACGGTCCAAAATCAACCGTTACAAATTTCTTAACGAAAGACAAATATTTTTGATCATCTAAAGCAATAAAGTATTTATTTCCTACTCAAAGCATTTTCTTAAAGTCAAAGAATGTTGGGGCCTTAGATACTTTATGTATTTCAAATGTATCAATCATTTCTTTCATTGGCATAATTTCTTTGTTGTTGCTTGGTGACCAACCAAGTAAAGCTAAGAAGTTAACAATTGCTTCAGGAATAAAACCCATGTCTTGATAATCTTGAATAAATTGTTTTAATGATTGATCTCGCTTAGATAACTTCTTACCGCTTTCATTAACAATTACCGATAGGTGTCCGTATTCAATTTGATCATTGCCTCATCCTAATGCATTCTTGATCGCAATTTGATATGGTGTGTTAGAAATGTGTTCTTCTCCTCTTAAAACATGAGTAATTTGCATATCATGATCATCTACCACAACACCAAAGTTATACATTGGTATTCCGTTTGACTTTAATATTACAGGATCGGTTAATGCTGAAGCAGGAACAGATACTTTACCACGAATTAAATCTTGTCATTCATAATTTTTGTTGTCTTCAATTTTTAATCTAATTGTAAATGGTATATTAGCGTCAAGTTTAGCTTGAATTTCTTCTTTAGTTAAATATAAACAATGACGATTGTATTTAGGTGTTTGGCCACCAGACATAGCTGCTGATCGGTTGGCATCTAGTTCTTCTTTGGTACAAAAACAACGATATGCTTTTCCTTCTTGAAGAAGTTTATTGGCCAATTCTTGGTAACGTTGAAGTTTTTGTGTTTGTTGATATGGACCAAATTGACCAGGATTCTTAACTGATTCATCAATCTTAATCCCCATTCATTCGAGATTATTAATTTGACTTTCAATGCCACCTTCAACATTTCTTTCGGTGTCAGTGTCCTCAATTCGTAAAATAAAATCTCCGCCCATATGCTTTGCATATAGGTAATTAAATAATGCTGTTCTAGCACCACCAACATGGAAGAATCCTGTTGGACTTGGTGCATATCTTGCTCTTACTTTCATTTGTGTTCCTTTAACGTTACAATGGTTGAACCAGCACCAGTAAAGAAACTTGGGCTAGGATACTTCTTATACTCGTCTTGTAACTCTTTATAATTTTGTATTATATATTTTGTTAAATCATTATAAACAACATTTAAAGAATGTTGTTTATATAAATAGTTATTAATAATAGCATTAACATTGACTCTTGACACATAATCTGGGTCTTGTTCTAAAGCAGCAAACACCGATGTTGTTGAACAAACAACCGAATTACAATGTAATTCAATTTTTGGATGTCAATTATAAATTGGCGTGACATATTGGCCAATGTCTTTAACTCTGGCGATATTATATCGACTTAAAAAGAACGGAATATCACTACCCAATTCCAATGCAATTTCTTTTAAATCTAAAACAACCGGATTTTCTTGTTGAGCAATGACATAATTAATGACAGCTGCTGCATCAGCAGAGCCACCACCCATTCCACTAGCAAACGGGATGTGCTTAACAATTAGAATGTGGTAATTGATATCAATACCATATTTATTTTCTAGATATTTCAAAGCTTTAGAAACCAAACAATCAGAAATAGAAATTTCTTTACCAGCATCTTTATATAGAATATAAAGATCAGCAGCCTTTCTAATTGTTATTTCATCAAACAGTCTTTTATATAAAAACATGACAGAGTCTATGCGGTGTTTGCCATCAACAAAACCTTTATAGACTTTTAAACACAAATTCACTTTTGGATATGCTCTTGTCTTCATGTTATTTCTTAAATATGTTATATAGTTTCTTTCATTGGTTGTAATCTAATTGTTCAGAACGAACATTAGAATCAAAGCCCAACTTGATTAGTTCAGTGGTTAATTTTGATTTATTAATTGTGGGTGGAATATTGTTTATTAATTTTTTTCTTTTGGCCAAAAAGAATGGACGAATAAATTTATAAAATGCTGGATCATAGGTTTCTTGGTTTTTTTTATTTAATAAAACCATTGCTGAATCAACTTTGGGAACCGGTACAAAGTTTGTATTTTTAATTGTCATCACTTTGTGCATATCAAAATAATAATTAATAATGTTTGTGGAAGCATTACGATTAGACGGTTTGCTAAACACCCACTTATCAGCTACTTCTTTTTGAACCATGATATAAAGTGTTTTAATTTTCTTGTTGGCTAAACACTTTAAGATAATGGGTGTAGTAATTGAATATGGAATATTGGCAATAACGATAATGCGTTTGTATTGCGAAGCTACCTTATCTAAATCTAATTCTAGAAAGTCATCATTAATCAATTTAATGTTTGTGTTTTTAAATGTGTGCGATAAACTTGCGCACAAACGCTTGTCTAATTCTACACAAATGACTGGTTTATGGGTGGTAACTAAATAATTAGTAATAGCACCCAAACCCGGACCTATTTCCAAAATACAATCATATGGTTCTAAATTAGGAATGTGTGAACAAATTTCATTCACAATATTTTGATTAGACAAAAAGTTTTGCCCCATCTTTTTAGAAGGCAAAAACTTTTTATTTTTTAATGTTTGTCTAATGTTCTCCATTACAAATCAAAATTAACTAAATGTGCACCAGATGCTTTTTCTTTGCTCTTGCGTTTTTGAATTAATATATGGATAATGTATGCTTGTAAAACACTAAATAATGAGTTAAGGAACCAATATACCCCTACACCGACAGCAGAGAACGCAACGATCACAACCATTACAATCATAAATATATTTTGAGTTCGTTGTGTCTTCTTGTACTGCTTTTTGCCAGCATCAGATGCTGTCGCGGCAGTTCTACTTCTCTTTCGTGCGAAGATTTGTGGCATCTTCATACTAAATACTTGGCTACCAGCTACAAGCAATAGGAAGAAAATGTATGTTCAACCCATATGTGTGAAGTTACCAAACACTTCAGTTAATGGCGTTGCAGCAAAGTTTCAAATATTAAATAATACTGTTACCTTAATTGGCCGAACAATCGTTACCACACGATAAATAATTAAGAAAATAGGTAAAGTTAAGAACATTTGTTCAAAAGCAGCAAACGGTTTCACATTATTCTTTGAATACAAAGCCATGATTTCTTGTTGCTTCATTTGCTTAGATTGTGCGTCTTGAGCATCTTTATACTTGGCATTAATTTCAGCAACCTGACCTTGGATTTCAGTCATTTTTTCGTTTTGGAAAGTTGACTTTAATGAAATTGCCATTGTTAAAATACGAATGAATAATAACAATAAGAAAATAACCAATAAGGCGTTCATTCCACCCCATCAATCACGCATTTGTCACATCATTAATGTTGATAAAGCAGCAGCGGGTCATACGAATAGTGCATAGAATGGACTGTGAGCACCTTTACCAGAAATACTTCAGTCAAAACTTAAAGTGTTATACTGGGTGGCTCCTGCAGCCATTTGTAAATCATAACGATAATCACCGGTTTGTGCAAAAGGAAAACCAAATTCTAGTCCTTGACCGATTGCGGAGTTTTGAGCAACGGTTTTTTCAATCATTGATTGAAAACAGCCTCACAAACCCATAAGCATCATAAATAAGAAAATGGCAATCTTAGTCCATTTCCAAATTTGTTGAAAAACTTTTTTGACAGTTGCTTGCTTAGTGGATTTTTTATCAGCTCAAAATGGGCTTCCGGCTGAAGCGGCAGGATCATTTCCACTAATACTTGAATATTTTAATGCTGTATTACTTCCCATTTTGGTATTGTTTTATTATTTTAATTAAAGATTCTTTGATTTGTAAATAAGTTTTTTTTAAATAAATTGAGTTTGGCTTAATTAAAACCTTAATTCCACCTTTTAAATCACTATTGATTAAGATGCTTCTTAATTGACGTTTAATCTTATTTCTTGTCACAGCGTGCTTAAATTGTGTTTTGTTAACTAATAAAGCATAATCGATTTGTGATTTATTAGACTGCTGTGACAACCAAAGAGTGAGGCAAGGTAAATTCCATTTCTTACTTCTTTTTAACAACTGAACAATTTCTTGGTTGGTTTTAATAGAAGTCAAAACTGTAGAAGCTTTATCTTTCATCTGAAACGGTTAATCTTTTTCTTCCTTTGCTTCTTCTAGCTTTTAAAACTTTACGGCCTTTTGATGTTTTAGATCTCACTAAAAAACCGTGTGTTTTAGCTCGTTTTGCTTTGTTTGGTTGATATGTTCTTTGCATATTTTCCCTCTCTAATAAAAACTATTTTTTATTAATTATAATATATATTAATTTATAATACAAAAAACTCGTTATGCCTGCTGATATTTCAGAGAAAATTAAAGAAAATCTTGATAAAACATTAGCATCTTTGAGGGAAAAAAGTTCTAACAAAGAATTTTTTGATAAATTTGTGGCATCATTGCAATTAAAAAATTGCACAAATAACGTATTAACTATTGTTGCAAAAAACAACTTCGCTAAACAAGTTATTTTAAATGATTTTATTAACGATATTACAAATCACTTCAACTCATACGAAAACACTAATTACGAATTCAAGGTTGTTTCGGAAAACGAAAATAAAGTAATGGCTACTAAGGTTGAATATCAACCGATTGGTAAAGTAATAGGACTAAATAAAGATTACACTTTTAACAACTTGGTTGTGGGTCCTTTTAATAATTCTGCATGTCTGGCGGGAAGGCAAATAACAACAGATCATTTTATTAGTCCATTATTTATTAGTGCTAATGTGGGTTTGGGCAAAACCCATCTTTTGAACGCTATTGGAAATGAATTTGTAAAGGTATATCCAGATAAATCTGTTAAATATATTTCATCAGATGATTTCAGTCGACAAATATATGGTGCTTTGATGTCAGATGATAAATTGGCTATTGAAAAAATAAAAGATGAATATTTTGCATATGATCTTTTATTAATTGATGATATCCAAATCTTATCTGGTAGAACAAAGATTAATGAATTGTTGTTTGTAATTTTTAACAATGCTATAAAAAATATAGATTTGTTAGTTGGTTTTGAAGATAGAATGAAATCAAGATTTCATTCTGGTATTACACTAACAATTCAAAAACCAGATATTGAAAATGTAGTAGAAATCATCAATAGAAAAGTAGAAGAAACAAACAAAGTTTATACTTTTTCACCAGATGCTGTGTCCTTTATTGCTAGAAGAAACACAACCGATATCAGAAGGTTAATTGGTGATATTAATCAAATTTTGTTTTTTGCAGCTAATAATCTACCAAAATATTCTGTGATTGACTTAAACACTGTAAGAAGTATTTTGGCGCCATCCAATCAAGAAGAAATTAATTTATTTGGATATGATATGGATCCAAACATAATTATTGAACAGGTTTGTAATAGTTATGGTGTTAAAGTTGATATGGTTAAATCAAAATCTAAATTAAAATATTTAATTACACCAAGAAATGTTTGTATGTATGTTTTAAGAAATAAATTTAATATGACATATTCACAAATTGGACAATTATTTTCTGGAAGAGATCATTCAACTGTTATGTCAGCTATTGAAAAAATAGAAAAAATAATTAAATCTGATCCGGATTTAAACACAACAATTGAAAACATTTATAAGAAAATGTAAAGTGGAGAAAATGTGGAAATGTTATATTTATATAAAGAAAGAAAAATTGACTTTTCCACAACCTATAATAATATAAATAAAATAAATTAAAATTAAGAAAATATGAAATTCACAATTAAGAAAAACATAATTTTAGATTGTTTAAAAAACATAAATACGTTAATTGATACAACTAACGTTAATCCGACACTGTCAGCTGTACATATTAAAGCTGACCAAAACAAACTTATTTTTATAGCAACAAATGGTTCAGCTAAATATCAACAAACAATAAAAGAAGTGAAAATAACTGATGGTGGAGACATATTGGTTGAAGCTAAATTACTTTATTCATATATTTCAAAAATCAATCAAGAAGATATTACTATTAATCAAATTGATGAAAAAATATTACAAATCCACACACAGAAATTTTCGTGTGAGATTAATTTAATTGATGATTCTTCTTTCCCTATTCTAACTTTTGAATATGAAAATTGAAAGAAAGTAACGATAAATTACGATACTTTGTTAAGTATCTCTCAAAGAATTAAACCATTCATTTCTTCATCTTTTTCAAATTCTAACCCAGCAACAAATGGTGTTCTATTTAACCCTATAGATGAAAAACAAATGGAATGTGTAGCATCTGACACTTTTAGAATGGCGTATTATAAATTTGATTACATTGGTGATTCAGTTAGATTTATTATTGAACCAAAAGCTATAGATATGGCGATTGAAATTCTCTCTTCATCAAAATCTAAATCTATCGATTTTTATTTAAGTGAAAAAGAAATGATTTTAAATTTAAATAATACATTAATTGGATTTGCTTTGTATAAAGATGTTTATCCTAACATTATCAAAGCTATTTTATCTCCACAAAAACATTCTTTTACTGTTAAACTAAATGATTTAATTAATGCCATCCAGAGAGGATCTGTTTTTGTTGAAAAAGAACAAAGACCAATCATTAATTTAAAAATAGAAAATAATAAATTAATTCTTAAAGCTATTTCAACCGAACGTGGTAATGCTTTTGAAGAACTTGATTTATTAAAATCAAATATAGACACTTTTGAAGTCAAATTGAACCAAAGATTATTTTTAAATTTGATTAATACAATTAAAACTGAAACTATCACATTTAACTTTAATTCAACAAACGCACCAATAGTGATTTCATCTGACAATCCATACTTTTTAAATTTGATTCTTCCACTAAGAAGTTAATTACAAATAATATTTTTTAACCATTTTTTGAATTATTTTTAACAAATTATCAATATGATGTCTTGTTAACCTTAATTTTTTGCATATTTCACAGTTTTTATATCCTAAAGATTTTAAATACATTACTTTTCTGATTGTTGGTTGAGAATAATGT
>JAKSVR010000020.1 GCA_024427105.1 Mycoplasmoidaceae bacterium
ATGGTTTAGGTGGATCCGGAACTCATTGTTATACTGGTTGAGTTAGAAATCCATTTGATCGTGAAAGAATCACTGGTGGTTCATCATCTGGTTCAATAGTTAATGTTGCCTGTGGTATTTCAACATTTGCAATTGGAACTGATACTGGTGACTCAATTCGTCGTCCAGCTTCATTTTTAGGTGTTGTTGGTTATAAACCAACATATGGTGCAATTTCACGTTATGGAGTATTGCCATACGCTCCTAGTTTTGATCACGTTGGTATTATTACAAAATACGTTGCCGATGCAGCTATAGTAGCTTCATACCTAATTAAACACGATCCTAAAGATTACACATCTTGTGCAAGAATTAAAGATGTTAAATTAGAAAATTTAAAAACTTTACCAACCATTAAATTTGTGGTAATTAGAAATTTAATTGAGATGTTAGAAATACCACAACAAGAATTGTTTAATAACTTATTAAACAAATTAAAAGAAGCTGGACATATTGTTGTTGAACAAACGATTAATTTAGATATTTTAAAATCAATTGCCTTTGCATATAAAGTATTAACTTATACCGAAGGTTATAGTTGTTACTCTAATTTACAAGGTATTACTTTTGGTAGAAATGTTGGTAGTGATGAAGATGATTATTTTAAATCATTAATAAAATCACGAACTGAAGGAATTGGTGACGAAGTTAAAAGACGATTCGTTATTGGTGCTTTCTTAACAACAAAGGAAAACAGTCAGAAAATAACCTTAGCTGCTAGAAGCATTCGTCATATGGTTCAAGATATTCAATTAAACTTGATTAATCAAGGCGATTGTATTATGATGCCAACAGTTAATGGTATTGCTAGACGTTTTGATGAAAGAACAACAGCAACAAATTATGATGACTGATTAATGATGGACAACTTTTCCGGAACACCAGGAATTACTATTCCTTTTACAAAAATAGATAATTTACCATGAGGTATAACAATATCTGCTGATGTATATCAGGATATGAAACTATTAAATATTGCTTATACCCTTGAGCAATTGATTGGAGGCAACCATGAATAATTTTCAAACAGTTATTGGTATTGAAGTTCATGCTGTAGTTAACTCCAAAACTAAAATGTTTAGTGGAACTAAGAGTTGCCACACCGATCCAGTAAATGAAAATATCAATGAAATTGACCTTGGTTTACCAGGAGCATTACCTTCAGTTAATGAAGAGGTTGTTAAGAAAGCAATATGTTTAGCACATGCTTTGCATATGAATATTTCTGACACAATTTCTTTTGATCGAAAGAATTATTTCTATCGTGATTTGCCAAAAGGCTTCCAAATCACTCAACAATTTAATCCAATTGGTACAGATGGTTATATTGAAATTGAAGTAAATGGTCAAAAGAAAAAAATAAATATTGAACGTATCCATATGGAAGAAGATACGGCTAAACAATTAAAAATACAAGACAGAGTCTTGCTAGACTATAACCGTTCTGGAATGCCTTTAATTGAAATTGTTTCAAAACCAGATATGTCATCTGCCCAAGAAGCCATGGCATATTTAACTGAATTAAAAAGAATTTTAAATTATTGTGGTGAAATATCTGATGCTAAACTTGAAGAAGGATCAATGCGTGCTGATGTTAATATATCTATTAACTTGTATGGTGCGGATAAATATGGCACAAGAGTTGAAATAAAGAATTTAAACTCTATTACCAATGTTGGTAAAGCAATTGAATATGAATCTCAACGTCAAGCTTCAGCTTATCTTCAAGGACAAACTCTTGTTGCTGAAACACGAAGATTTGATGATACCAAAGGAACAACAATTTATATGCGTGATAAAACAGCAGCAGTTGATTATCACTTCATGCCTGAACCAAACATTTTATGTTTCCAATTAGACAATGGTTTTAAACAAGAAGCTTTAAAACAAATCAAATATTCTGTTGAGGAAATCAAACAAGATTTAACAAACCTAAGATTAGACAAAAAGATGATTGATCAATTACTCGATGACTATCCATTATTTAAAGTTTGTGCTCAAGTATTAGAACAAGTGAAAAAACCGGATTTAGTTATTACATGAATCTTAGTTGAATTAGTAGGTTTGTTAAAGAAAGACAATAGGACAATTGAATCAGTTAGTCAAGATAAAGTTAATAAGATTATTAAGATGATTAACATCTTAACAACTGGTAAGATTAATTCTAAACAAGCTAAAACTATTATTGCTGAAATCTATAAAAATAATTTAGATCCTGAAGAAGTAATTGAAAAACTTGGGTTTAAACAAATTACTGATGAAACTATGTTAACAAACATGTTATCTGATTTAATCACTAAGAATGAAAATATTGTAAAACAATATGACACTCGTCCAGAACGAGTTGAAAAGATGATTCTTGGTTTGTTAATGCGTGACACTAAAGGTCAAGCCAACCCTGTGATTTCAACTGAAATCTTAAGAAAATTATTAAACAAAAAATAGGCAAAGCCTATTTTTTTTAATTTCTTAATCACTGTAGAGTGAAATCTTTATTGTTAGTTTTGAACAAACTAAATGATGGGTAGAAACCATCACCACCAACAATTCCTCATCCACCTCAGTAAATACCACAAACATTGCAGTCTTCAGTAATTAGCATACTACCAGAAGCACCACCAGACATTCAATTATCTGGTCGTGTTGTTTTACACATATATTGTGGACTGATATCATATTGATATCATTGTTCTGGTTCAACAGAAGGGTCATATTCAATTACATGACCTAATTGATCAACATCTGGTGTACCGATTGCATGACCTTTATTTACTTCATCATATTTATATGCTTTAGAATGATATTTTAATTCTTGGGATAGAATTGATCTATATTCTCATCTGCCGCCAAAGATACCACCGTTAGCTTCCTTCATTGGATAGCCACCAACATATTTCTTCTTTGATTTTACTGATGAATCATCAGAATTAACAAACTGTGTAATATAACCGTGTTCTTGCTTATATTGATTTAGGTGGTCTAACTTATTTTTGATACTGGAAACTGGTGAAGAACCAAAGTTAATTTTACAAGTACATATATCAATTGCAGGTTTGTAATAAGTTGAACTAGGTTCTTCTTCTAGAGTATATTTAAAATTATTTTCTGGGTATTCATAATAACTTTGTAATTGATAATAATTATCAAAATCAATAATATGATCTGAACGATTTGTTAGAGAATCGTCAGCAACTCAATATGTTTTGTCTTGCCCTAAAGAACTAAAACCGTGAGTAACGTGTCAGTTAGTTACAACATTATATACATAATCACCACTTGTTTCTGGAGTTGCATCATTAATAATTCAGCATGTTCCAAACACAACACTTTCCTCGCCTTGACAAGCTAATGAAAATGTTCGGTTATATATAAAATCTTTAGGAGTTTCACCATTTACTTCTTTGGTACCACAAGATGCAAAAACTAGTGGAACACTAGTAATTGGTAATAATGGAACAACAATTGTTTTTAATAGCTTCATATTTATATTCTATTGTTTTAACAATGGTTTTAAGAATTTAGCAGTATATGAAATATCTTCATCTTTGATAATTTGTTCTGGTGTTCCAGTGGTAATAATTCTTCCACCTCTATCTCCACCATCAGGTCCTAAATCAATAATGTAGTCAGCACATTTGATAATATCAAGGTTGTGTTCAATAACAATAACTGTTGCACCATTATCGACTATACGATTTAATACTTCAATTAGTTTAGCAATATCGTGTTGGTGTAAACCAGTTGATGGTTCATCAAGCACAATAATTGTTCGATCACTTGCCTTACGCTGTAAAAATTTAGCAAGTTTAATACGTTGTGCTTCACCACCTGATAGGTCAACCGAAGGTTCACCTAATTTTAAATATCCTAAGCCAACATCCTTCATTAATTCAAGCTTTCGTTTGATAGCTGGAATGTTTTGGAAGAATTCATATGCTTCGTCAACCGACATTTCCAAAACATCATAGATAGATTTATTCTTGTAAAGAATTGATAATGTTTCTTGGTTGTATCTCTTACCACCGCATTCATCACATTTAACATATACATCAGGTAAAAAGTGCATTTCAATTCTGATGTATCCATCACCACCACACTTTTCACATCGTCCTGATTCAACATTAAAACTGAATCGCCCTTTATCATATCCACGAGCTTTAGCTTCAGGAGTATTTGCAAATACTCCACGGATGTCATCAAAGATGCCGGTATATGTTGCTGGGTTTGATCTTGGTGTACGGCCAATTGGTTCTTGACTAATGACTATAAGATTATCAATATCCTGTATGCCTGTAAGATCTGTTACTTTTGGCGCAAGCTCGAACGGGTTAAATAATATTTTATTAATATTTGCAACAAGAGTTTCGTTAATTAATGTTGATTTACCTGAACCTGAAACTCCTGTTACACAAATGAATTTGCCCATTGGGAATGTAACAGTAATATTTTTAAGATTATTTAGTTTTGCACCTTTTAAAATAATTTTCTTCCCATTTCCGCCACGTCGGTGTTTTGGAACCGGAATTGTGTACTCACCAGAAAGATATTTTCCTGTTATTGAGTCTTTATTTGCAATTAGATCGTCAACAGAACCTTGAGCGACTATTTTTCCACCACCAACTCCTGCAAGCGGTCCTACGTCAATTAAATAATCAGCAGCTTTCATTGTGTCGGTATCATGCTCAACCACTATTAATGAGTTTCCTAAATCACGCATTGCCTTCATAGTGCTGATTAATTTTTGGTTATCTTTTTGGTGTAAACCAATTGATGGTTCATCTAGTACATATAACACACCTGTAAGACTAGAACCAATTTGAGCAGCCAGTCTAATTCTTTGGTTTTCACCACCAGATAATGTTCCAGCTGATCTTGATAAAGTCAAATAGTCAAGTCCAACATTAATTAAGAACTCAAGACGATTAATGATTTCTTTTAGAACTTGTTTACCAATAGTTCTTTCAGTGTCGTTAAGCTCAAGACCTAAGAATCAATCATGCATTTGTCCTACAGACATGTCACACACATCCATGATGCTCTTGTTATTTATTTTTACGGATAAAGCTTTTTCATTTAAACGATGTCCATGACATTTCTTACATGGTTTTTCAACCATATACATTCCATAGAAGTCACGAGCCATTTCACTATTTGTTTCAAGGTGTCGTCTTTTAATCATTGCTAAGACACCTTCAATGTAATCATTGTATGAATAAGTTTTGTAGCTTGCTGATTTAGCTATTACTTCAATAGGTTCGTCTGAACCTCACATCATTAAATCTATTTCACGTCGTGATAAGTTCTTGATGGGTTTATTTCTATCAATATGATAATGTTCAAGTAAAGCTTGGAATTTTTGTCATTCAAGGTTTTTACTATCCATTGTATTTTTAAATCAACGAATACCACCTTCATTAATCGATAGATTACGATCAGGAATCATTCGATCTTCATCCGGTTCATATGTAAAACCTAAACCTTTACATTCATCACAATATCCCGTTGGTGAGTTGAAGGAGAATAATCGAGGTTCCATTTCTGGGATTGAAAAACCACAAACTGGACAAGAGTGATTCTTTGAATAAAGAATATCTGACTTGCCATCTCAAATAACAACTTTGTTGTTTCCATGCTTCAAACATGTTTCAACAGCTTCAGTTAATCTATCGTGCGTTTGATTATCTTCATTTAATACGATACGATCAACAATAATGTCTATATAGTGAAATTTATTTTTATCTAATTCTATTTTGTCATCTAAAGAATAAATAGCTCCATCAATTCTTACACGTAAGAATCCATCAAGTTTTAACTTAGATAATTCTTTTGCAAAAGTTCCTTTTTGCTTAAAAGCAATGGGTGCTAAGATCTGAATTTTACTTTCTAATTTAAAGTCTAAATAAATCTTATCAACAATCTGTTTGGTAGTTAGTGTTTTGATAGGACCATGTCCTCTAGGACAATAAGGAACACCAATTCTTGCTCATAACAATCTTAGATAATCATAGATTTCTGTAACAGTACCTACGGTAGATCGTGGATTATTACTTGTTGTTTTTTGATCAATCGATATTGCTGGTAATAAACCTTCAATTGAATCAACATCAGGTTTGTCGTTATTGCCAAGAAATTGTCTAGCATAGCTTGACAATGATTCTAGATATCGTCTTTGACCTTCAGCATAAATAGTGTTAAAAGCTAATGATGATTTTCCTGAACCAGATAAACCAGTCATAACCACTAGTTTATTCTTTGGAATAACCACATTAACATTTTTTAAGTTATTTTGTCTAGCCCCTTGGACATAGATATTATTGTGTAAATCTTGTTTAGCCATATACGTGTATTTTATATCTATATAAATATATAGCATTTATTTTATTTGTATAAAAGTCAAACCATTCTTACTATAGTAAGAATGAAATGCCTTTTATCTTTTTAAACTCATTAAGTTATACTTAATGCTTGTTTTACAAAATAATTTTATTAAATAAAAAATATAATAATCATATGCGCGACAAGAAACAAAAAACAGTTGTATTGGGATTAAGCGGTGGAGTTGACTCTGCTGTTTCTTGCTATTTGCTTCTAAAAGATGGGTATAAAGTTATCCCAGTCTTTATGCAAAATTGGGATACCGTTATTAATAACGATATCAAGGGCCATAGTAAAAAACTACCTGATGGCTGTGAAAGCAATGTTGATTATTTAGCTGCAAAAAAAGTTGCTGATTTCTTTGGACTTAAATTACACAAAGTGGAATTTATTAAAGAATATTGGGATGATGTTTTTAAATATTTTATTAATCAATACAAAAAATCATTAACACCTAATCCAGATGTTTTATGTAATAAATACATTAAGTTTGAAGCTTTTAGAAAATATGCAACACATAAATTTGATGCAGATTATGTTGCAACCGGACATTATGCAGATATAAAGAAAAACAAGAATGGTACATTCTTATTAATGCCAAAAGATTTGACAAAGGATCAAACATATTTCTTGTCAGACTTAACACAAAAGCAATTATCTAATGTTATTTTTCCTCTTGCTAGTTTAACAAAAGTTGAAGTAAGAGCAATAGCTAAACGAATAAAATTACCAAATTGAGATCGAAAAGATTCTATGGGAATTTGCTTTATTGGAAAAAGACAATTCCAAGAATTCTTGGAAAATTATATTCCTAATCAACCTGGTAATATCATCGATATTAAAACAAAGAAGATTGTTGGTCAACATATTGGAACCATGTATTACACCCTTGGTCAAAATAAAGATTTACATTTATCTGGACAAGCAAATAAATATTTTGTTTGTGGTAAAGACGCCAAAAAGAAAATTATTTATGTATGCGCCCAAGCAGACAAAAATAAATATTTATTAAGCACTAAGTGTGAGTTGGGGCCATTTAATTTTATTAATCCTACATCTTGCAAAACACTAACTAACTTAAAAGTAAGGTTTAGACATTTGCAAAAATTAATTGATGTTAAATCTTTAAAAAAGATTAAAGGCAAATGAATCTTAACTTATAAACCAACACTATCTGTTACACCTGGACAATATGCAGTTGTATACAAAAATAAAATTTGTTTAGGCTGTGGCGAAATAAGCAAGATAATTAAATAGTATGGAAATTAAATGGACGACAAACAAGATAAGAAAGACATGGTTAGACTTTTGAAAGTCTAAACAACATTTTGAAGTGCCATCTAAATCTTTGATTCCTGTTAATGACCCATCACTAATATGAATTAACTCTGGTGTTGCCACACTAAAGAAATACTTTAGTGGAATAGAAAACC
>JAKSVR010000021.1 GCA_024427105.1 Mycoplasmoidaceae bacterium
CGGCATACGCCTCATTAATTTCTTTAAACTTTTCTTCTGCATCAGGAGCTTTGTTACGGTCGGGATGGTATTGCATCGCAAGACGTCTAAATGCTCTTTTGATGTCTTGTTCTGATGCATCCTTACTAAGGCCTAATACTTCATAATAATCACGTTTGTTTGCCATAAAATAATAAATATAAATATATTATATAGAAAAATTAGCACTCAAAATAAAAAAGTGCTAATATTCTATTTCTTACTTTATATTATATTGACTATCCGATATCATCTGAGTCAGGTTTGTTTTGCTTTAAAACATCTTCAGTTGACTTAGCTGCTTCATCAACATCTCTCATTAAATTATCGTATTCATTTGCGTCAGAATCGCTAACAGGCTCAACTTTGACTGTTGGTTCAGCTCATTTGCTTGCTAAGCCGCTATCGCTGTCAAATGCACCTGAGAAGTTGTCAGTGTAGTTCTTTCCTGAGATTAAGAATGATATATCTATTTTTTTATCATCATGATAGTTTACACCTGAAACCATTGATAGTTTATCGTTCTTAGTGATTTCAGTAAATGACTTATTAATATCAGCCAAGATTGTTGTTGGTGCTTCCTTTGCCATAGCAATATTTACAATAACTTGATCACAGTTAGAGATGTTTACATCACTAAAACTATTTTTAACTTTGCTAGCTAGTTTCTCACGAATCTTAAATTGGTTTAAACCAGTTGACTCTAAACTGAAACGGTTTGCCATAAAGAATTTGTTTTCTCTAAAGAAAGCTTTTAAGTCTGCAAAGTCAACATTCATTACGCTCGGTTTAAAGATGATATTAATAATATCACTAATGATTTCAGCGATTTCACGGTTAGCTAATTCATAAGCGTTATAGAAACTAATATCTTTATTATTACTGATAATCTTTTCGTTACTAATAGTTGATACTGAGTCAGAATAAACAATTAAAGTTTGTAAACTATTGAAGGCATTATTGTAAATAATGTTTCCTTCACAAGCTACTGATGGCATATTAACAATTGAAACAGTTAAGATACCAAGGTTTTTGGCAATTTGTGCAAGCTCTGGTGCTCCACCTGAACCTGCGCCCTTTCCCATACCAGCAATAATAAATAAAATATCAGTGCCTTCTAATTCTTTCTTAATTACTTCAGCATCTTTTTGAACAGCCTTTTTGCCAACTTCTGGATTACATCCAGAACCATAACCCTTTAATTCTTCTTTATTTAATAGGAATAGGTTATCAACATTTCTCATTAATCTTAATGAGCAAAGGTCGGTATTGAATGCATAAAGAGTTGCTGAATCAGTAATATCTTTATGGTTCGCTGCAATGTGATTAATTACATTGCAACCTGCACCACCAATACCAATGATTTTAATATTAAATTCATTGTGAGTATTGTCTTCTAAAACATTAATGTTTGTAAAAACATGAGTAGATTTTTTTGGAGTAGCAGGTGCTGTTTGTTTGATTGGTTCAACCAAAGGTTGCTCTACTGGTTTTGGTTGTTCAATTGGTTTAGGAGGTTCAACAGGTGTAATAACCGGTTCAACCTTTGGTTGTTCTATTGGTTTAGGAGGTTCTATATTTGTCACTATTGGTTCAATAGGTTTAGGTTGCTCAACCGGTTCAACCTTCGGTTGATTTACCTGAGATTGTGATACAGTAATTTGTACACCAGGAATTTCAGATTGCGGTTGCGCAATTGGACTTTGAACTGGTAATTCAGGTGGCAATGTGTCATCATTATCTTCATCAAAAGGGGAAGCAATTACTTGTGTTGCTTGTTTTATTTCAATTACGTGCCCATCATGTTGCGTAATAGGACCAAGATTTGGATTGTCGGGATTTTTTTGTTGTAGTGGTGAGGATGGTGAGGCAACAACAACCCTTGATTCATTAGGTTGTTGAGGATTTTGATTATATTGTCTGTCGTCCATACGTTACTCCTATACTAATAAATTGATATGACTTATCTTATTTTCAAAACTAAATTGAGTAATTTGATTTTGGTTCATGTCAATGTTTGACAAGCTGATTAGTTTATCTAAAGATATGGTTTCTAACCCGATTTGTTCATCCATATAGAATTGGAACTCATCCAATGCATTGATTGTTTGATCAGAAACAACTAATACGCTTTGGAAATTTCGACAATCAATATAGTTATTGATTTGAGTGCGGATTTCACCTTTATATAAAGCAATAATATCTGCTGCCTTAACTTTATTATAAGTTTTAGTTTTTAGGTAATAGTTGTTAACTATTTCCACATCAACATCCTTGGTGGCAGATAATTGGTTAGCAATTGATAAAACATTGTCAATTTTATCAAAGCTGATATTAAACTTTTCACTAATGTGACTCTTAATTTCATCCATGTTAAGTTCAATTGACTTAACATTGTTAAGTTTGTTACCATAATATTCACAAGCAATAATATGATTACCATTTATTTTAATGGTTAGTTCGATTTCGTCCCTATTGCCTTTTAATAACTTATATAAGTTAGTTGAATTTGTGATAGTTAAACCACAATCTTTCAAAATCTTTATATATTTTTTATAAGTGATATAGTCACTAGCGCAAATGTCGCAGTTGACTTTAGCAACTTTATCAATTTCATCATAATTAATTCCTAAGAAATTAATTTCATTAACAAAGTAGTTGTCAATTTTTGCTTTCTTAAAGATTTCTTTAGCGATATCTTCTTCACTATTGCAATCAACAAATTCAGCATTATAGAAGCTATAACGGGTAATTTGTTCATCATCAAATACCATTTCAACATCTTTGATGTTAAAACCTAAGAAGTTAGCAGCCAATGTTAACAATTCAGAAATCTTACCTTGAAGGTTAGCATCAGCATCAATTGACACTTGGTTAGCAAATAGAATATTTTTATGACCATCGATTTCATTAAAGATAACTAGAGCAATATTGCTCTTACCAATGAATATTACTTTTCTAATTTTTTTATTATCTTTCATGTTTGCTACCCCGATACTCTTTCGATGATTCTTAGCTTTGCACTATGGCTTCGACGATTTTCCTTTATTTCTTTTTCAGTTGGAACAACTGGTTTCTTAGTAATTAGTTTGAAATCTGGTTTTGACAGTTTGCTTAAAGGAACATCTTTGCCATAGAGATCTTTAACTTCACTAATCTTTCTAAAGAAGTTCTTCACTATCCGGTCTTCTAATGAATGGAAAGTGATCACCTCTAACCGTCCATTTGGTTTAAGCTTGTAACAAGCTTTTAATAAAGCTTTTTGTAAGATTTCTAGTTCGTTGTTAACTTCAATTCTTAATGCTTGGAAATAAACTTTAGCTGGGTGTTTTCTTATGAATGATCCAGGGAAACAATCAGCAATGATGTTTGCTAGTTCAATAGTTGATTTAATTTCGTTTAATTGACGATATCCAATGATTGCATCAACAACTTTTACAAAGTTGTGTTCATCAGTATATTTTTTAAATAAATCAATTAACTGTGCACGCGTATAGTTATTTACTATATCCTTAGCCGTGAGTGAGCCTTTCACATTCATTCTCATATCTAAAGGGCCATCATGACTATAGCTAAATCCACGTTGTGGATCATCAAACATTAGGCTACTAACCCCAAGGTCCATGATGATTCCATCAACTGGTTGTGAAATGATATGATCAAGGTTAACAAAGTTATCATTAACGATTGACACATGTGAATTAGATTTAAATAGATTATTTAGGTGATTGATAGCATTGATGTCTTGGTCAATGCAAGTTAGGTGACCAGTGGTTAAATGTTTAGCAATTTCATTGCTATGGCCACCAAAACCGGCAGTACAGTCAACATATAAACCGTTTGGCTTAATGTTAAGATTAGTAATGAGTTCATGCAAAAGAACTGGTGTATGAATATTACTTGGTTGCGTTCTCATCATCAATTCTTTCTGCTACGGCTTCGAACTTACTATCAGTATCGGCTTGGAATTTTGCATAAGCTTTTGCGTCTCAAACTTCTAGTTTGTTGCCAAGACCAATAATGATTACATTTCTTTTTAGATTTGCCATTTTCTTTAAAACATCTGGAATTAAGATACGATTTGCCTTGTCTATTTCTATTTCGCTACTATTAGCTAAAATTTGTCTAGCAAGGATACGAGAGTCTTTTTTATTCTGAGAATAAGAAAGGATTTGACTTGATCACACTTTGAAGTCTTCTTGGTTTCTAAGTTCAAGACAGCCTTCAAATCCCTTTGATACTACGACTACATCATTAGAGAAATTGTTTACTAGCTTTGCTGGTAAACTTAATCGATTTTTCTCATCAATAATGTGTTGATAAGTACCTAAGAATAGCATCTCCCACTTTTCTCCACTTTCTCCCACTTATTATATACATAATAAT
>JAKSVR010000003.1 GCA_024427105.1 Mycoplasmoidaceae bacterium
TAGCAACAATCTTACCTTCATTCATGACAATAATTCTATCAGCCATTAAAGCTTCATCCATGTCATGTGTAATTGTAATGATCGTTTTATGGAATCGTGTTTTTAAAGATTTAATAAGTGTATTAATTTTTTGCTTTGAGTGTGGATCTAGCATACTTGTTACTTCATCAAATACAACAATGGATGGTTCCATTGCTAATACTGATGTAATGGCAGCTAATTGTTTTTGACCACCAGATAAATCTAATGGACTTGATTTTAATAAATTAAAAATCCCGGTGTATTTTGCTCACTTTTCAATTATTGATTGCATTGAAAATCTTTCAACCATTTGGCTCTCTAAGCCAAAGGCTATATCATCTTGAACTGTTACACCTATAAATTGTGAATCAGGATTTTCAAAAATTATTCCAACATCTTTTTTTAATTTGTAAACATTTATTGAGTTTACTAATTGATTTCTAAAATAAATACTTCCTGTGCTTGGTTTAAATAAACCAGCAATCATTCTACCAAGAGTTGATTTGCCACATGCATTAGCTCCAATAATGGCTATGTGCTCATTTTTATATAATGAAAAAGATATATTAGACAAAATAACTTGTTTTGGTTTATAACCAAAACAAACTTTTCTAAATTCTAATATTGGTTTCTTATTTTTGTTGAACATTTAAATAATTATATTATTTACATATTCTCTTGAAAATATTGTTTAGCCGTCTGAATATCTTTTTGGATAGTATTTGATAATTTTTCTTTACTTCGGAATTTTTGTGGGGATCGAATAAAATGCAAAAATTCTACTTTAACATTTTCTTTTATGGTTCCTGGCACCAAAATACGTGGGGGTAGGTTTCTATCTATGGCATGTGTTTCAAGCGTTATAGTTTTCGAATTAAACACTAAGCTCTTACCATAAAATGTTACTGACTTGTATACACGTGATCCGATAGTTAAGCGCGATACATATGAACCTTCGCATACTGCTGCTTTATGATCAACTAGCAAATTAAGAGTTCTTGCTCCTAACAATCTTCCTTGCTGTGCACCGGCAATTCATCTAGAAACATAATAGTATGGAAAATACAATAGATTATTTGCTTGATCAACTTTTCCTTCAGACAATAATTGAATAATCTTTGTAGTTGAAATTGCAGGGTTATAGTTAATGGAATTAACTTTAAAATGGCCTAGCAAGACAGTATATCGTTTTCCATCTGAACCAAATTTAAAATCATTCCCTACTGCAATTTCGCTTGGTTGCATTTTTAGTAAAACTCTTTTAATAAATTGGTCAGCGGTCATGTTATGTTTATTTAAATCATAAATAAATATATTATCAGGTTTAAATCTAGCAATATTATTTATTCTTTCCTTAAAGCGGTAAAGTTGACTTTGTGATTTTCTTGAAAAGTCAGTAAAAGTCAAAACATTGTAATGATGATACTTACTAAGTAACTCTGCATGCATAACATGTATACTACCAAAATAACCAATTACCAAAGGTAAATGTGATAATGGTGTTGAAAATGGTGTAATACGTTTAATTCTTGTAGCCATACGAATTTATATAGTCAATTAAAGTATAAGCATTTTTTAGCTTATAGTCACCACATTTGGTTCTAATCAAAGATGTAATGTGGGCTACAGTATGCAATTTTGCAGCTAAATCTTCAGCAAAAGATCGAACATAAAATCCTTTTGTCACATTTAATGTAATCTTAAGTTCTTGTTTGTTAGGATTAAAATCATTTATTTTAAATCCATTAATTCTAACAAGACGTGGTTCTAATTGAAGAGGTATCCCTGCTCGAGCATATTCATATGCTTTTTTTCCTTCAACCTTCACTGCAGAATAAGGATGCGGTCTTTGTAAATAATCTTGATCTACAAAAGAAGCAATAGCTTGTTTAACTTGTTTTTCATTTAATTTAATTCTTTGCTTTTCAATAATAGCACCAGTTTTATCACCAGTTTCTGTTCTGATTCCAAATTTAATTGTTGTTTGATATTGCTTATCTTGTAACATCAAATCACCAAGTAATTTAGTTCCTTCATTGTATCCAATGATTAATAAACCAGTTGCCATTGGATCTAATGTCCCAGCATGTCCAACTTTATCATAATGACAAGCGGATTTAATTTTAGCAACAACATCATTGCTAGTTCAACCTTGTGGCTTATCAATCAAGATTAATTTATCATCAGTAAACATAATATAATTTCATTATATAAAATTATGAGAATCGTAATTGGCAACATCATTAGAGCAAACAGTATTTTTAAAATGATCAAAAGAAATGATCATATTGCTGTTGGTGTTTCAGGTGGAAAAGATTCATTAGTTTTACTAAAAACTTTAGATATCCTTTGTAAAAAAATAAATAAGGAACATAAATGAAATTTAAAAGTTAAAGGTTTTCATGTTTCTCTAGGATTTAAAAAAGTTAATTACAATAAACTAACAAAATTTGCAAAGCAAAATTGCATTGATTTGGAAATCTTAGATTCAAACATTGCTGAGGTTCTTTCAGAAAAAACTGAAAAAGGTAAAATTCAATGCTCCCTTTGTTCCAAAATGAAGAAAGCAATTTTAGTTCGTGCTATGAAAGAGCAAAAGTTTAACAAACTTGCTCTTGGTCATCATGCAGATGATGCAATCGAAACTTTTTTTATGAATATGTTAAATGAATCCCGATTAGCTACGCTTAGACCAATAAGTTATTTAGACCGAAACAAAGTTTGAATGATTCGACCATTAATTTTATGCCGAGAAAAGGAAATTGAAAAAGTTGCTAAAAAATACAAATTTCCAATAATAAATAATTTGTGCCCAAACGAAAAAACAACTCAAAGAACACATATTAAAAATTTCATTAATGAAAATTTTTATAGTTCTAAGGACTGACCTAATTCTTATGTGAATATTTTCAGAAGCTTCCTTAATAAGGAAGGTTCATATGTTTGGTTTGAAGAAAATTTTGATCCAAAGTTAGTAAAAAGTCATAATAAAATATAGTTTTTTCAGTTGCACCCTCAAATGCATTTATAATTAGAATATCTTACCCAAGTATGAAAAGTATCCAAGTTAAAATTACAAACCCCTCATATTTACACAACAAAATGGCATCTGAATTGCAACATATTGCTGGTAAATATATGTGTGATGTTGATGTTATTGTTGGCACCACCAAAGCTAATGCAAAATCATTAATTAACTTAATGAATGCATATGTTAAAGTTAAAATTCCAGGTAAAATTGAAATTAGAACTTCTAACTGAGATGATGAAGAACAAGCAATTAAAGAAATCGCAAAATTCTTTGGAGTAGAATATCGCGGATAAGCTTCTAAAGAAGCTTTTTATTTTGTTTTTTAGGCAATAAACGCAACTTAACTGTTTCAGTTAGGTTGTTTTTTAAACCATAACTTATTGCTAATTTTTTAGCTTTGTTAAGCCAATCCACTTTTAACGGATGCATATCATGAGCATCAGCTTCAATAATTACTGGAATGTTAGTTTTTGCAACTAATTGTCAAAAATATTTTGATGGATAGTGTCATTCGCTCTTTGTTTTATATGAAGCAAAATTTACATTAAATGCCAAAGGCATTTTATATTTTTTAGCAGCAGTAATAATATGTTTTGCTACATCTTGAGCTGGTTTGTCTCATTTTTTATAAGAATTTAAATAAATTTCAGGATGAGCAAGCCAAGACATTAAGCCTGTTGACATTCCAAGAATAGTATTTCTTTCGTATTCTTTCAATTGTTGTTTGGTTTTAGTAATATTTACTACTAAAGCTTGTGGTGTACCCATCTTAAACCAATCACCATAAAAGTGGCTTCCAAATACAAAGAAATCACAATATGGGTCTTTAGCTAATTGTTTGATATATCAACCATTCTTTTTGTTATATTCAACTTCATAGCCAAAATAAAGTTTTAATTTATTTTTGTATTTAATATTTAATAGATCAATTTTTTGCCTTAAAGCTGCAATTTCTTCTATAGAGGTTCTTCGTTTTTGTAATTCACAAGGAACAGAAATATATGGGTGTTCCGTAAAATAGAGCTTTTTATAATTATGCTTTAAAGCATATGCTACAATTTCTTCTACTTTATTAGTAGAATGTTTACAAATATATGTATGAATGTGAAATATATTTTTTAGCATATTATATTAATTATAAAAAGAAAAAGTGCTCGAGCACTTTTCCCTTATATTTAAGAAAACTATTTGTTTTCGATAGCTTGTACTGGACAAACTCCTGCACATGCTCCGCAACCAACACACTTAGAGTGGTCAACACCGGCTTTGCCATCAGAACCGATAGCTACAGCACCTACTGGGCATACGCCTGTGCAAGCACCGCAGCCTAAACATTTTTCTTTATTTACGACAGCTTTTGACATAATAAGATTAATCTCCTTATACTAATATATTATACATATTTTATTAATTATTTAGCAACTAAATAAACTCACGTTTTTTATAGCTACGATGAAGGATTTCATGAGCTTTATGTGAATTAGGTTTTTCAAAGAAATCATTATAAATTTTAATGATTGATGGGTTCTTATGACTCTTACGAATTTTCTTCTTAGAATCGTTTTTGTACAATGCTTTTGCACGTAATTTTAAAACATCATCGCGTTTAACTACTTCGTAGTTTACATATGGTGTTCCACCACCGTTTACACAGCCACCTGGACAGCACATTATTTCAACAAAATGATATTTACGTTTTCCTGCTTTAATTTCATCTAATACCTTTGCAGCATTAGCTAAACCAGAAACAGCACAAACATTAACTTCTGTACCTTTAATGTTAATAGTAGCTTCTTTAATACCTTTAATTCCTCTAACAGCACGATAATCAACTGTTGGTAAATCTTCACCTGTGACTACGTCAGCCACTGTTCTTAATGCAGCTTCCATTACACCACCGGTTGCACCAAAGATGACACTTGCACCCGTAGATTCTCCAATTGGATTGTCAAATTTACTATCTTCAAGATTTCTAAAGTTAATATTTTGAATTTTAATCAATCTTGCAAGTTCTCTAACTGTTAAAACACAGTCAGTATCACGCATGCCTTTCAAGGCATCACAACCATATTGAATTTCAGATTTCTTTGCAGTACATGGCATGATGTGAACCGTAAAGATCTTCTTAGGATCGATTCCCATTTTTTGTGCTCAGTATGTTTTTGTAACGGCACCTTGCATTTGCATTGGTGATTTAGCGGTTGATAAATTATCAATGAATTCAGGATAATATGCAGTGACAAAGTTAATTCAACCTGGTGAACAACTTGTAATTAATGGAAGTTTACCATTGTTTTTTAGGCGGTCAAGGAATTCATAGCCTTCTTCCATAATAGTTAAGTCAGCGGCAAAGTCTACATCAAAGACGTATTTAAATCCTATACGTTTTAATGCGGTTACCATTTTACCCTCAACATCTGTTCCAATTGGATAACCAAATTCTTCACCTAAAGTTACACGAACAGATGGAGCAGGTGAAACAACAACGATTTTTTCAGGATCTTGTAAAGCATTGAAAACTTCGTTAATATTGTCTCTTTCAGTTAATGCTCCGGTAGGACAAACTAATGTACACTGTCCACAACCAACACAAGCTGTTTTATCCATTTTTTCATCAAATGCACAACCAATATATGTTTTGAAACCACGATTATTTGGATGAATAACTCCAACTGCTTGTTGCTTTGCACATACAGCTACACATTTTTTGCATAAAATACATTTGCTTGGATCACGAACGATGCAAGGTGATGTAATATCATGTTCATGAGATGATTTTTCACCTTCTCAAGCATGTTCATCACATTCGTATAGCTCTGCTAATTCTTTTAATTGACAAGACTTTGATTTCAAACAGTTAGAACAATCTTTACGGTGATTTGAGATTAATAATTCAAGGTTTGTCTTTCTAGCCTTGTAAAGCTTATATGAGTTAGTTGTTACTTCCATGCCTTCGGTAACAGGATAAACACATGCAGTGACTAATCCTCTTGCACCTTTAACCTCAACTAAACACATACGGCAAGCACCAATGCCGTTTATTCCTTCTAAATAACAAAGGGTTGGAATTTTAATTCCAGCTTTTTTAGCAGCATCAAGGATTGTTGATCCTTCTTCAATGCTAACTTTAACACCATCAATAGTTAAATTAATCATATTTTTAGCCATAATTACCCTCCTTATTTTTTACTTATTGCACCGAAACGGCAGTTTCGTGCACATGCTCCACACTTGATACATTTACTTTGATCAATAGAGAATGTCTTACCGATTTGCCCAGAGATTGCTTGAACAGGACAGTTTCTTGCACAACTTGAACAACCTTTACATTTAGTTGGATCAATATAGTAACCAGTTAATTTTTTGCAAACACCAGAAGGACATTTTCCTTTTGTGTGAGCAACATATTCATCTCTAAAGTATCGTAATGTAGAAAGAATTGGGTTTGGAGATGATTGACCTAATCCACATAATGAAGTGGTTTTAATGTGTTTAGATAATCGTTCTAGACGGTCAATATCTGCCTCAGTAGCTTTACCTTCGGTAAACTTTGTTAGCATCTCTAATAAACGTTTATTTCCAATACGACATGGAACACACTTACCACATGATTCATCTACACAGAATTCCATATAGAATTTGCAAATATCAACCATACAGTTATCTTGGTCCATAACGATTAAACCACCAGATCCCATCATTGAGCCAATTGCCATTAAGTTTTCATAGTCAATTGGTGTATCTAGTAATTCAGCTGGAATGCATCCACCAGATGGTCCTCCGGTTTGTGCAGCTTTAAATTGTTTACCGTTTGGTATACCACCACAAATGTCAAATACAATTTCACGTAGTGTTGTTCCCATTGGAACTTCAATTAATCCTGTGTTATTAATCTTTCCACCAACAGCAAATACTTTTGTTCCTTTTGATTTTTCAGTACCAATCTTATTAAATCATTCAGCACCATTTAAAATAATACGAGTAATGTTTGCATATGTTTCAACGTTATTTAATAATGTTGGTTTACCATATAAACCTTTAACTGCTGGGAAAGGAGGTCTTGGTCGTGGTTCACCACGATTACCTTCAACAGATGTTAATAATGCAGTTTCTTCACCACAAACGAAAGCTCCAGCTCCTAATCTTAATGAAACTGTAAAGTTAAAGTTTGTTCCAAAAATGTTTTTACCTAATAATCCTTTTTCTTTAGCTTGTTTAATTGCAAGTTCAAGACGTTGAACAGCAATTGGATATTCAGCTCTTACATAAATGTAACCTTCATCAGCTCCGACAGCATAAGCAGCGATTGCCATAGCTTCAATAACTGAATGCGGATCAGCTTCAAGGATAGAACGGTCCATGAATGCTCCTGGATCACCCTCATCAGCATTACAACATACATATTTTTTTCTACCAATTGATTTTTTAGTTAAAGATCATTTTAGACCAGTAGGGAAACCACCACCACCTCGACCACGTAATTTTGATGCAGTAATTACATTAATTACATCATCTTGGCTCATTGATGTTAATACTTTGTGCAAAGCAAAATAACCATCAGATGCAATATATTCATCAATGTTTTCTGGATCAATAATACCAGCATTTTTTAATGCAATCTTAACTTGATGTTTATAGAATTTAGTTTTATTTAAAGGAATAATGTTTCCATTTTCATCAAGTTGGTTTGGTCACATTCATTCTTTAATAGGTTGACCACCCATAATATGAGATTGAATAATACGAGGAACATCGGCAGGTTTTATCTTACGATAAAAAATACCTTCTGGATAAATTAATACAACAGGTCCTTGTGCACAAAGTCCATGACATCCAGTTGCTGATACTTCAACCTTATCTTCAAGTCCACTTAAAGCAATACTTTTTCTAAACTCTTCAATAATTTCTTGTGATTTATTACTTATACATCCAGTTGAAGCACAAACTAAGATTTGTTTCTTTCCAGATTGCTCGGCTTTTTCTAAACCAAGTTTACGGTCATTAATTCTTTTAGCTAATTTTTCTTTGATAGCTTTTAGTTGTTCAATAGTCATAGCCATAATTATTTACCGCCTTCCTTAGAAGCTTTCTCTTTTCTCATAATTTCATCAATTACTTCTTGACAATCTTCTGGTCGGAATGAAAATACTTTATCATTAATCATTGTTACAGGAGCAAGTCCGCAACAGCCAACACATCGAGCTGTTGATAGTGTGAATAATCCATCATGTGTAGTTTCACCTAATTTAATACCTAAAATTTGTTCAAATTTTTCTAGAACCTTAGCTGATCCTTTAACATAACAAGCTGTACCCAAGCAAACATTTATGACATATTTACCCTTTTTAACAAAAGTAAATTGTGCGTAAAATGTAGCGATGGAATAAATTTCACTTGTTGTTGTTTTGAATTCTTTAGCAATAATACTCATTGCTTCACGTGATAAAAAACCAAACTCATTTTGTGCCAATTGAAGGCACATTAATTTAGTTCCGTCTTTATCATGAATTTGTTTAACTTCGTGTGCAAATTCTTGAATTGTCATATTATCCTCCGGTTTATTATTAAAGATATATCTTTAATAATTATATTAAATACCCATAAAAAACGATATTTAATATATATAATATCACTAATGTTGAACTTACAAGAACTTAAACCTGCTTCTAATTGAATATTAGAAGATAGCAATGAATTTTTATTAAGAAAGTGTAAAAAAGTTACATTTCCATTAAGCAAAGAAGATTCATTATATGTTAATCGAATGGTTAACTTCATTGATGCTTGTTACGAAAACAGAGATGAAGAGTTCCACATCAGAGCCGGAATTGCAATAGCTGCTCCACAAGTTGGATGTGATAAAAGAATAATTTATATTCATTTTCAAAATGGTGAGAAAGAATGTAAATATCTCTTAGCTAATCCTGAAATTGTGGCTACAAGCGTTGCTTGTTGCTACCTAAAAGCAGGTGAAGGCTGTCTTTCAGTACTAAAAAATCATCGTGGACATATTAAAAGATTTAATAAAGTTCGTGTAAAAGCATTGGACATGTTAAATAATAATAAAGAAATTACGATTACTGCTGAAGGATTATTGTCTGTTTGCTTTCAACATGAGATTGATCATTTATCTGGAATTTTGTTTTACCATCGAATTGATAAGAAACACAAATATTTAGATAAGGATGAATCTTTAATAGCATATTAAAGGAGGCCTTATGCCAGACTTAAATAAAAAACCAACAACTATCTTTGCCTTAGGTGGAATAGAGGAAATTGGTAAGAATATGTACATTGTCGAATACGATGATGAATTATTTATTATTGATTGCGGTAACAAATTTAGTGACGAAAATGAATTACCAGGTGTAACATCAGTAATATGTCCTTTTGATTATTTGGTTGAAAACCAAAATAAAATTAAGGGATTAATTATTACCCACGCTCACGAAGATCACATCGGTGGTGTTCCATATTTATTAAAAACTGTTAAAATTCCAGTGGTGTATGGCAGTTTGTTAGTTCAAAATATTTTAAAACGAAAAATGAAAGAACATCCAGATGCTAAATTGGAAAAGTTCGTCGAATTAAAAGACGATCTAAAAATTGAATCAAAGCATTTTAAAATTGATTTCTTTAGAGTTTGCCACTCTATTCCATTATGCTTCGGTGTTTGTTTACAAACACCTAATGGTAATGTTGTAACTTGTGGTGACTTTAGATTTGATTTCTCAAATAAAATGGAACAAACTGATATTCATAAAATTTGCGAAGTTGCTAAACGTGGTGTGGATTTATTACTTTGTGAAACAACTAACGCTGAAGCTTCAGGCTTTTCAACATCAGAAAAATATGTATTAGATGAAATCCGCAGGCAAATTTCTAAAGCACCAGGTCGGGTTTTCATTACTACATTTGCATCTAACTTACGTAGAATTCAAAATGTTATTGAAATAGCAATTAATTTAAATCGACGAATTTGTATCATAGGTAAAACAATGGATGACAACATCAGAACATCTATTAATACTGGTTTATTAAAAACATTTAAAACAGACTTTGTTGAGCCATGTGATATTAAAAATACTCCAGATAAAGAACTAGTTATAGTTCTTACTGGATCACAAGGTGAGCCAACTGCTGCTTTAAGTATGATGACAGCTGGTAAGTATCCACATGTTAATTTAAAACAAACTGATACAATCTTGTTTAGTTCAAATCCAATTCCAGGAAATTTTGCTTCAGTTGAAGACTTAGTTAATAAGCTATATAAATGTGGTGTCAAGGTTGTTCAAAACTCTCCTTCATGTAAACTACATGCTTCAGGACATGCTACTCAGACTGAACTTGAATTAATGATTAAACTAGTAGCTCCTAAATATATTGTTCCAATTCATGGTGAATATAAAATGTTATCCGCTATGGAACAAAATGTTGAATTCTTGGGAATTGGGCAGGAAAGATATGTTCAATTATCTAATGGACAAAAAGTACATTTGATTGATCATGAACTAAAAGTTACTGATGAATTTGTTGACACAAAAGAAGTTTATGTTGATGGCAAAAAAATCAATGAAGATAACTCAAAAGTATTAGGTGCAAGAAGAATTCTTGGAACTGATGGTGTTTTCAATGCAACAATTATTATTGACCGTAGAGCAAAGAAAATAATTGGATTGCCAGTATTAATTACTCGTGGTTGTTTCTATGCCAATGCAAGTATGGGTTTAATTAAAAAGATTTGTTATTCTATTAAAGAAAATATTGAAAAGGAAATGAATCAATCACATCAACCAATCACAAATTTAACAATCCGTAAAATTGCTGAAAATACAATTACATTCTTTATCTGAAAAAATAAAAATAAGAGACCGCTTGTTAAAGCTACTGTGTTTGATGAAAAAATAGACTAATGTCTATTTTTTTTATATTTCCATCTCACCAGAACCAACAAATTTTCTTTGTAAGTTATCATGTCTAGGTGGGTGTTTCTTTTGAAGAACATATGCACCAACAAATAATAAAACCATTGCAGCACCTACAGCTAAAGTTATATAGTTAACTAATGTATTGACTTTTTCAAAGTCTGTTCATTCCGAATTCCATCATGTGTTGTGGAAATCATATATTCCACCTTTAAGAATATTATTAAATAATGAAGCACCAACAACACCTAAAGCCATCGCTGTGTTAAACAAACCAATAGGTGTAATGATTCTGACCTTTCTATAGTGTTTGTTTAATACAATACCAATTAATACTGGATAAATTAATCCGTAGCCAAGACCATTTAATATGTTTGTTCAGAAGAAAACATGAACATTTATTACTCGTTCATTAGCTATTAAATAAATAGCCCAAATTAAAAAACCAAGTAATATTAATCCTCATTTACCATTATCTTCATGTTTTGATAACATTAATGCAGCAAAGATTGCTCCTACTAATTGGCCAAGAGCGAACACGAATGATAGGTATCCTTCAAAAAATTTAACTTCAGCTATAACTTTATCAGGAATAATTGCATTTGGTGGAACAATATCAGGACCAACAGCAATATAAATTAGTTGTGTTACTGAACTTGATCCAGCAGTAACCCATCTAACAAAAATAAAGCAGATACCAGTTAGACAAAGTAAAGCGATAACTCAGCCATCTGTACTATCACTAACAACTTCAACTCCTTTATGGTCTCTAAATAAATAACGCTGATCTTCTTTTACAAAAATGGTTATGATGAATGAAATGACTATAAACACAATTGCAATTATTCATAAATATTTTAAGTAGTCAAGATAAATTGATATATCTGGTGTGTCTGCTCCCATACCGTGTTCAGGAACCATTCCACATAATATTGCTTCAATACAAGAAGTAATTGCTTCTGCAATTAATGGTGGTAATGCCAAAATGGAAACGGTTGCAAATATTTTACGTTTGTGTTCTTGTTCGCTAAACATTAAGTTGAACAATCCAATACCAGATGCACCAACACCTGTTCCGATTGATTGAACAATATTAGCAGCAAAAGATCCTGGTCAAACAAATAAAGGTCACAAAGTACATATTTGAATAGCGAGTGAAATATAGATAATATTTTTTCTAGATTTAATTTTGTAACTGATAACATCAGTTAGGGGCCTTCATACTAAACCAGCAAAACCATAAACGGTTAATGGAATTCATAACAAAGATCCACCATCTCCATTAGTTTGATGGATATGCATTTGACCTGTATATTCACGGCACATGATTGGTGCCATTCAATATAAAATGAATAAAACAAAAAGTAAAATTTTATTTTTACTACCTAACTTTAATTTAAAAATTAAAAAGGATGTACCACCAATAACAAGTGTTAGTAAAACAGCATCCAATATAATAGCTAAAGTTTGCAGATGTATCATACATAAATTATAAAAATAAATTTTTCATCATTACCTAATAATATTGAAAATAATATTTACACTAAATATATAATTAAGAAATGAATACTCAAACAAAACAAAAAAAGAGTTTGAAGGACAATAAAGTCCTTTATTGATGTATAGTCGGAATATGCATAGCAATGTGCTTTTTTGGTAGATTTATTCCAATACCAGGAATGAACCCACAAGCTACTGGTTTAGTCTTCATTTTTGTTGGAATAATTGTCTTATGAATGTGTTGTGGTCTTATATGACCAAGTCTATTATGTATAGTAGCATTAGGTTTTTTAGGTTATGATGGAGGTTTTGCTTTTGTCTTAAAATCTTCGTTTGGTGATCAAACATGAGTTTTCTTACTATTTACTTTTGTTTTAATGTTTGCCTTAACCGAAACTCCTGTTTTCAAACGTATAGCTTTATCATTTGTAAATAATAGACTTGCAAGAACTAATGGACACTTATTTGTTTTCTTATTTATGTTGGGTGTATTACTAATTGGTTGTTTTACATCTCCAACCGTTTTATTTGCATTAATTTATCCTATATTGAAAGAAATCTTCTTTTTAGCTAAGATTAAAAAAGGCGAAAAAATTGGTAAATTCATGATATTAGCATTATGCTTTACCATATCAATAAGTAGTGGAATGACACCAATTGCGCATGTATTTTGCGTGCAAGCAATGTCAGTTGCTGGTGTTCCATTATCAATGTTAAAATATACAGCCTTTGCTTTCCCTCTAGGACTAGTTATTTTCTCATTAATGATAGGAACATTCCTATTAATCCTTAAAAAACAGGATGTTAAATGTTTAACTAATGTTAATGTTGCGTCAATAAAAAGATCTTTGCCTAAAATGAATACACAAGAAATCTTGTCAATTGCAATTTTCTGTGTAGTTATTGTTTTATGGGTTTTACCAAGTGTATTGAAATCAGCTGCACCTGATTTTTATAAATTTATGAATACAACATTAGGTATTGCTATTCCACCGTTAATTGGTTGTGTTATCTTGGCTATCATTGAATTCCAAAACAAAAAAGTTTTAGATGTTGTTACAGCCCTTAAGAGCAATGTTCCTTGATCAAGCTTGTTAGTTTGTGCAGCAGCATTAGCTATGGGTGCCGCATTTAATCCAACAGGATTAAGTGAAATTCTTGAAAATGCATTTAAGGAAGGATTCGGTAATGTTCCTGCTCTTGCATTATTAGTTATCTTAGTCATTTGAACTTTAATTGAAACTAACTTCTCATCAAATCTTGTTACTGCCACAGTCGTAGCAACAATAGCAATGCACCTACAGGAAGTGCTTGCAGTTGGTTTAAATTACAATGCTGTAATTGGCATTATAGGTTTCTTATCTGGTTTGGCATATGCAACACCACCAGGACACCCTAATGTGGCATTAACAGTTGATAGTGAATATGCAAATATAAAACAAACTTTTGGGTATGGAATGATGACAGCAGGATATACTGCTGTTGCTGCATTATTGGTCGGTTACCCAATTGCAATGTGTGTAATGTAGAAGGAGATTATTTATGACTAAATTAGAACAAGCAAGAAAACAAATTAATAGAGTTGATAAACAAATAGTAAGACTATTTGAGCAGAGAATGATGGCTGTAGAAGAAATAGCAAAATATAAAATGGCTAATCATCTTCCAATATTAGATAGTTCGCGCGAGAAAGAATTGTTAATGCAAAACTTATCTCTATTTTCAAGCAAGAAATATGCTAAATATTATAAGGATGTTTTTGCTGGTTTCTTGAAAGCTAGCAAAAGTATGCAAAAAAAATTGGTAAAAAAATAATTTAATATTTAATTTTTTATTTGCCAACATTAAACCTTTGATTTACAAAGTATATTTTTTATGTTAGGTTCAATATAGCAATTAGTTATAATAAAAACACTATGAAAATGAAAATGATGAAGGATACGCTAGGCACCATAGCTGTTCCTGCAAACGTATTTTGAGGTGCTCAAACACAAAGAAGTAAAGAAAACTTTACTATTTCTGATGAAAAAATGCCTAAGCATTTAATTAAGTCTATTGCTTACATAAAAAAAGCTTGTGCAATTGCTAATGCTAAAGCTGGTAAATTGGATCAACGACGCAAAAATGCTATCGTTAAAGTTTGTGATGAAATCTTAAAAGGGGAATTATCTGACAACTTCCCATTATCAATTTGACAAACTGGAAGTGGCACACAAACTAATATGAATGTCAATGAAGTAGTTGCCTACCGTGCTAACTATGAAGTATGTCAAGAAAAATTCATTCACCCAAATGACCATGTTAATATGTCACAATCAAGTAATGATGTATTTCCAACTGCAATGCATGTTCTTGTTGCAATGCAAACTAAAAACAAATTACTTCCTCGATTAGAAATCCTAATCAAGGAATTAAAGAAATTAGTTAAAGCTAATTGAAACATTATTAAGGTTGGTCGTACTCACTTACAAGATGCTACACCTGTTAGACTAGGACAAGAAATATCTGCTTGGGTTGCAATGTTAGAAAACTCAAAAAATATGATTAAGGATGCAAGTAAATACATAAATCAATTATGTATTGGTGGTACTGCTGTTGGTACAGGACTTAACACACCAAAGAACTTCGACAAGATGGTTTGTGCTGAATTGTCAAAGATGCTTGATATTAAATTTAGCCCACTACCAAACAAATTCCAAGGTTTAAGTTCTAAAGATAGTATTAGTCACTATCATGCAGCACTTAAAACATTAGCTGAAAGCTTAATTAAGATTGCTAACGATGTTAGATTCCTAGCATCTGGACCAAATTGTGGTATTGGAGAAATTATTATTCCATCAAATGAACCAGGAAGTTCAATCATGCCAGGTAAAGTAAACCCAACTCAATGTGAAGCAATGATGATGCTTTGCATCAGAGTTATTGGTAATGATACATGTGTTACATTAGGAAATGCAATGGGAAACTACCAACTTAACACATTCATGCCTATGATGATCTATTCCATTAACCAATCAATTAAATTATTGGCTGATGGTATGGATTCATTTACTAGAAAATGTGTAATTGGTATAAAACCAAACTTAAAGAAAATTGAATACAACTTATATCGTGACTTAATGTTAGTAACTGCATTAAATGTTAAGATTGGTTATGAAAAAGCTGCTGACATTTCTAAATTAGCACAAAAAGAATCAATCACATTAAAAGAAGCTGCTAAAAAACTTGGTTATCTATCTGAAGAAGAATTTAATAAAATTGTTGTCCCAAGTAAGATGGTTGGATAAAAAAAGAGGTTGTACCTCTTTTTTTAATCCTCTGAAATTGAGAATCCAATTTTGATGTCTTTGTCTATTCCATAGTAGGATATATGATTGAAAAGCTCAATATAAAATTCACCAGTGTCATTAAATATAATTTTGAAATTATTAGATCCTTCGTTATAAAGTATCCCATAATGATCTCCCTCTTGACATCAAGAATCTAATTCAAATGTTATTGACTCACCAATAATATGTTTACTTGCCTTGTCACCTATTAATTCAACTTCAAGGTATTCATCATTTAAAGATCCTTCGGTTTTAAAATCTTGGTCTTCAACTAGTTCTTCCTCAGTATCTTCATCCATTCCGTTATATATATTGTTAGGGAGTCTACTTTGTTCCATTAAATTGCAATTTATTGTTACTGTTCATTCCTCTGATAGAATCTCTTCAACAGAAGGCAAGTTAATATATAATTTCATTTCTTTTGTAAATCAATTCCAATTAGTTGACCCACTTTTAGCAAAATTTCAAGCATTACTAATAGGATTTTCAGGATCTAAATCTGAATCAAAAGGAACCGTTTCAATTGGAATAATAAATTTACAAATTTGAATGGATTCTGGCATAATATAGTATTCTTCAGTACAATGGATTGTGACCTCGAATGTTGTATTGTCTTCAACATCATCTCTTAGAATAGGACTGGCCCATGCATTGAATCAAGATATAGTATTTAGAATTTGTATTCTAATCGGGAAAAGATATTGAAAATCATCTGTGTTGATTGAGATTTTGATATCATCAGTAACATATTCTGAATAAATAGCTAAGGTTCAATAGTAATATCCAAAAGTGTTAAGTGAACTGTTTGATAATGCATAATCACCAGTAGTTAAAACATCATCACCAACCTTAATTCTAATAGATGGTTTATCCTGTTGTGAGCATCAATATCTGTCTGTGGCTACAATTGTGGTTAGTAAAGTGTGTCCTTCAGGAATCTTTGAAACTCCTAATGTAAATTGATCAGCACAGTCATCATCTAAGGAAATGTAACATTGTTTTTTAACTGGGTCTTCCTCATGATTTTGCCCACAACTTGTAACTATTGGTGACATTACACCTGCTATGAGTCCTAAACCTAAGAATGAACTTAATAATTTCATTTTTTTCATATTAATTAGCTCCTATTCTACCATTCCATTTCAGATAAATAATAACTTGATCAACCACCATAAAATTGACCAGCTAAAATTACTAAATAGTCAATCACATCTAGTGTAAGTAAATTTCTAGCATTAAAGGTTGTACCTCTACTTGAATTAAAAACTAATCCAACATCAATGTCGTCGTTAAATGTTTGAAGTTGAAAATCAAAATTTAATGTTTCAGATCAAAGTGGATCAGTTAACATTCTCAAAAGGTTAGGTGTTCAAAAAGCACCTTTATCTTCAACAATATCAGGTATTAATGTATGAAAGAATGTTTTTATATAATCTTGTCCAATATAGAATGGACATTTATCAAAATGACCATTAAAATTGGTTTTTGCAGCAAAGACAATAACAGGGTCTATATCAAACTCTCTCAATAATGGTATTTCAATAGCTATCTCAACATCAAATTTAACTTCAATATCAAATGTCATTGTATACAATGATGGATTAATAGATAGATCTGACATTTTTCCTCTCATCATTGTAACATCAGAATAAACCATTGAAATTGGAGAATATATAGGTAATATTAAATACAATTCATATGGTAAGTCAAATATTATTTTATCAAGAATTGTTAATCAATAACGATAGTCATCGTAAATTATTTGCTTGTTATTATAAATTGCTCAAGCGTATTCTCTTGTAGCTAAATTTTCATCAGCATCGGGCAAATCGGCTTTGGCAAGTTTAATAAAACCTTCAGTTTCTGGATCCAAATCATAATTGGCTTTTAATCAACCTGATGAATTATCTTTAGCACATGAAGTAATTAAAGGTGTAACAATTGCTAATATACTAGTGGCACTAATTACTGGTAATATTTTTTTAAATAATTTCATATTCTTCCTCCACTATCATGTAACAATATCTGGGTAATTTTGATTGTAGTAATAATATGTTGATCATCCAAGAGTTGCTTCAAGCGCAAATACAACAGCTTGCGGAACTCTCAAACGACCAGTCTCACCAAATAACAATCTTCATATTGCATAATCAATAGTGAATAACTCTTTACTACCACCGAAGATTTGAATACTAAGTCCTTTAGCAGCTAATTCAACTGAAAAATCGGCAACAATCTTAGCATATCAACCACTTTCTTCATCAGTTAAATATTCCTTGTCTTGTATATCTGGAACCAAACAGAACCCGTAATAAGAACTATGGTCGAATTGTGGGTCGCCGCTAATAATATTAAACATTTGAATTTTACTTCTTGTAACAGCATCTGCTCAAACAACGATTGGGATTTTATGTAAATCAGCATCAAGAGTTAATTTAATATTCAAGTCAAAAACAGGCGGAATACCAAATAATTTTTGAAATATCATAGTAAAAATTCTTGGCCATTTTTCAAAACTAATGTTGAAACCAAAATCAATATCCATTGTTTGCTTATATGATACTAATGGTGCTCTCCAATTATCACCTTCTGCCATTCTTTCATCATCAATATTAAAGTCAGCTAATTTTCCCCTTAGCGTACGAATGTTAACACCTTCGATAGGACTATAGTAGAAAAATAATTCAAAGAGGATTAATGTAATAACAGTTATCTGATGTTCAAAATCTTCTGGTATAAGTCCTTCTTCTCTTAATAGGGTAGCTATCAGCATGCTTATACTAGGTCCAAGAACAGTTGCTCACATAACCTGAACATATTGAGGAACCATAGTGAAAATTTGATCTAATTGATTTAAATTAGAACGGAAATCATCGTAGATGATATCAGGATGCTGTTTAATCGCTCTAATATATTGTTTAGTTGCTTTTTGATATGTTTTTTCTCATTGAAACATTCCTTCTTCAAATACTGCAATCTGATTAGGATAGTATTCAAAATCTTTAGTATCATATTGAACGGTGCCATCAATTCAATCATCATTGCTTTTTTGTTTTTTGAAAAAAGCACATGATGTAGCTGATGAAGCAAAGCCAGACACTGTTGCAACAGTGCCGACAATTGGTACTATTTTCTTTAATAGTCTCATTATTGTTTCTTTCTGCAAGGGGGTCATCCTTACACCGTCATTATATATATATTTATTTAACGCATAAAACAAAAAAAGAGAAACTATTTCTCTTTTTTTGTTAAATAATTAAGCTTGTTTTTCAACAGTTTTTGGCGTTTTTGTAGCTTTCTTTATACGTTTTTTACTAGTCTTCTTTGCTGGTTTTTCCAATGACTTTTTGTGAGCTTTAAACATTTTAACATCGACTCTGTTTGCAACAATCGCTTCTGAAGAAGATATACGTTGTTCAGCAGTAACTGCTTTAGTTTCAGCTTTGCTTGAAGCAATAATGTTTTCATTAGCCATTCTTTCAGCAGCACGAGCTTTAGCTTTTCTAGTAACTTCTTCAGTTCAACATCTTGCTACTTCAATTGCAACAGCTTCAGCAACGTTTTTGTCGATAGCAGAAGGCATGATGTTATCAACTGTTGGATGTTTAACCATTGAAGCAATTGCTCTAGCAGCAGCATGTTTCATTTCTTCAGTAATTTGTTTAGCTCTTACTGATAATGCACCTTTAAAAATACCTGGGAATGCTTGTAGGTTGTTAATTTGGTTAGGGAAGTCTGAACGTCCTGTACCAACAATATAAGCACCAGCTTGTTTTGCAATATCAGGCATAATTTCAGGAGTTGGGTTAGCCATTGCAAAGACAATAGGTTTATCATTCATTAATCTAATCCACTCAGGTTTTAATGCACCAGGAACAGAAACACCAATAAAGATATCAGCACCTTTTAATGCATCAGGAAGTCCACCTTTAACAGCTTTTCTATTACCACCTTTGATGGCTGCAGCAACTTGATATTGGTTAAATTGTCTATCAGATGGATCAACAATTCCAGCACGGTCAACATATATAATGTTGTGCATACCCATATCATGTAATAAGTTACCGATAGCCATACCAGCAGAACCAGCACCATTAATAACTGTTGTACAATCTTCTCATCTCTTACCAGCAACACGCAATGCGTTAGTTACAGCGGCAGCAACAACAATGGCAGTACCATGTTGGTCATCATGGAATACAGGAATATCACAGATTTCTTTTAATCGACGTTCTACTTCAACACAACGTGGTGCACCAATATCTTCAAGGTTAATACCACCAAAAGATCCAGAAATTAAGTAAATAGTTCTTACTAATTCATCAACGTTTTTACTACGAATACAAATTGGTATAGCATCAACACCACCAAATGTTTTAAATAATGCACATTTACCTTCCATAACTGGCATACCAGCCTCAGGACCAATATCACCTAATCCTAATACTGCTGTACCATCAGTAATAACAGCAATAGTGTTGTTTCTTGCCGTTAAATCTCAAGACTTATTGTAATCTTTATTAATTTCAATACAAGGTTGAGCAACACCAGGTGTATACATTAAAGAAAGATCATGACGATCTTTAATACTGTATTTTATCTTCGTTTCAATTTTTCCTTTTAATTTATAATGCAATTCTAATGACTCTTTTGCGATTGGAGTCATTGTTCCTTCAACAATTTTGTTATCAGCCATAATAATTTCCCTTCCAATTATCTTTTAGCACTTTTAATACTAACAGATTTTTTATTTCTTTGTCAAAGTAATGCTTGGGCATAGTTCTTATCAGTTAACTTAATTAATAAATCATTAACAAATGGATAGCCCAAGAAGAATATTGCTGCAGATCAGAAAACACAAGCTGCTTCTCAGTTACACATACCCAACATACCGTGATATCCTTCTTGCACCATTGCAAATCCAAATGAGTTTGCATCTCTTCATTCAGGATGTAGGCCAATTTGTGTAGTAAATTGATAGAAAACACAATAGCCAAATGCAAAGTAACATCCTATGACTGCAATAATTCCAAATGGAATGAAATATCCAACTTTATTAACTTGGCATCGATTAGTTTTACGATTAATTAAACCACCAAGGATTGTTGTTCCATAAATAGCAAAATAGAATAAAACAGTTAATGTACTAAAGCCATCATAAATGTGGCTTGTGTTAAGTATGCATGATGGAATTGCTACAGCAAAGAAGACGAAACAAATGAAAATTGCATAAATTACAAATCCACCTAATTTATCATTTTTATTGCCAAGTTTGCTTGCTCATCTATAACCAAAAACAACTTTATCATCAACTAGCGCTTGTGTTGCACGAATACCTGCCATTGAATATGAGTTCATTACTCCTAATGTGGCAATTACGATTGATACAGCAAGAATAACAACACACAATACATATGCTCAATGGCAATGAGCATAACCGTCAGTGTCAAGTGCCATTCTTAATAATTCAAATGGGTTTCCTGCTCCTCTTCCCATAGTAATACAAGCAATTGTAATTAAAATTTGGAATACAGCAGCAATAATCATTGAAATGATGATTGCTAATGGAACATTCTTTTCTGGATTTTCTACATTTTTTTGAACATTTCCAATAACTAAGAATGAGTCAAAGGCAAATAAGATTGCAGGAATTGATCTAAATACTCCATTAATATCCATTGTTTTAATGGATGTTGTATAAGAATCTAAATTAGATGTAACATTTGGAGGAACATCTGGTTCTTTTCATAGACCACCACCTAGTAATGCTCCAACAATAATACCAATAAAGATAATCATTGCAATAGGAATAAACTTTGCAATGGTTGCACCTTTAGATACGACATTCCCGAATTTATTAGATATAAGGTTGGCAACCATGAAAGCAGCAATTAGTAAAATTGCCAATGACATAGCAATTAGTGTAGTGTACTTATCGTGTACACCCCCAACCTCTTCGCCTCAAAACATACCGGCATGGAATTTTGGTCCAACACCAGCTGCTGCAAAGTATACTTCAAAAATTGCTACTGCACCAAAGGTGGCCATTGCGACAAACTTTGCAGGGTAATAGAAAGTTGATTGGCTTAAGCTAACATGTCTACCAAAATTGTAGCCAACCATCTTTTCAGATCATCCGGCTAAACCAGCATTAGGATTTTTTAATCCTTTAACCGTTACAATTTCAGCAAAGCTGAAAGCGGTGAATAATGCAATAATAATTGCAAGTATTCAACTTATTAAAACACCTCAGGCATTATCTCCGTTATTTGTGAAGACAGACCCGTTTTTGAAAAATACACCAACACCTAAAACAGTGGCAATAATTATACTAATCGAACCTACAAGTCCAATTTTTCCTGCAGTCTTTTTAGAAACTGAAGTTTTCATATATTAATTTCAACCTTTTTAACTAGTTGTGGCACATCTTAGAAGGTACAACATACTTGTCATAATCTTGTTCAGAGATATAACCTAATTTGTGAGCAGCTTCTTTTAATGTCAAACCATTACGTTGAGCATATAAAGCAATTTCTGCTGATTTGTGGTAACCAATAACATCCTTTAAAGCTGTTACTAACATTAATGAGTTATCAACGTAGTATTTCATCTTCTTAGGGTTAACTGTAATACCAGCACAACAATTCTTGTTGAATGAATCAATATAGTTTGTAAATCTATTTACTGAATCTGCAAAGTTTGCAAATTGAATTGTACCAAATGTGTTTAATTCAAAGTTTGCACCACCACCAAGTCATGCAACAACAATATCACGACCAACAACGTCAACGCACATCATAGACATACCTTCACATTGTGTAGGATTTACTTTACCAGGCATAATAGATGATCCTGGTTCATTTTGAGGAATATTAATTTCTCCAAAACCTGATCTTGGACCTGAAGCTAAAAATCTTACGTCCATAGAAATCTTATATAAGTTCATAGCTAATGCTTTGATTGCACCGTGAACAAAGATAAGAGCATCTTTAGATCATGTTGAGTAGAACATGTTTGGAACTACTTTAAATTGTTTAGCTACGCTAAAGTGTTTATTACCTTTTAATACTTTATTTAAAGCATCGCAGCAATATTTAGCATAACCTTTCTTTAATGGACAAGTAGATCCTGTACCTACAGCTGTTGCACCCATTGTGCATACATATAATGAGTCAAGAGCTCTAATAATCATTTCTTTTGCATTTTCACAAGCAAATCTTCATCCAGATACTTCTTGACCAAATGTAATTGGTACAGCATCTTGAATGTGTGTTCTACCTAATTTAACTAGATTAGCGTGTTCTTTTTCTAGTTTTTTGTAAGTAGCAATTAATCTATCTAAAGCAGGTAGTAATTTATTTTCTACCATGTAAATAGCGCATAGATTAGCTGATGTTGGATATGCATCATTTGTTGATTGAGACATATTTGCATGATCATTTTCATGAACATATCCTGGTTTGCCAGCAATTGCACTAGCACGACGAGCGATAACTTCGTTAACGTTCATATTTGTTTGCGTGCCAGCACCTGCTTGATATGAATTAGTTGGGAAGTGTTTGTCTAACTTTCCAGCCATAATTTCTTCACAAGCTTGTCTAATTAATTTAGCACGTGTATGATCTAGCTTACCACACTTTTCATTTGCTGTTGCAGCTGCATGCTTAACAGCACCAAATGCGTGAATTAAATCCAAACTTACTATTTGATCAGCAATTTGGAAATTCTTCATACTACGTTGAGTTTGAGCACCCCAATAAGCTCATTTTGGAACTAACATTTCACCTAGTGAGTCGTGTTCAACTCTATAGCCAGCGCATGCTGACTTCTTTGTAGTTTTTTTCATTATTTTAATCTCCTATAACACATATTATAATAGGGATTTAAAATTTTATATTTAATAAATTAAATATAATAAAGTTAACTATGAAAGTATGTATTACAGGCATGCCTGGAAGTGGAAAATCCACTGCTATGGAGTATATCAAAGAAAGTGGTTATAACACTTTCGTTGCTGATGAATATGTTCATTCCATCTATAAAGCAAATAAGGTAGGTTATAAAGCAATAAAGAAGGCTTTTGGCCCCAAATTTGTCACAAAAACAGAAGTAAATCGTAAAGCTTTAGGAAAACTAGTTTTTAGTGATAAAAATGCTTTAAAAAAGCTTAATAATTTGATGAATCCTATCATCAAATCTGCTATCGTAAAATTACCTCAAAATAAGATATGATTTATTGAGCTTGCAACATATCTATTTTACCCTCAAGATTTTGACAATATTTTTGATAAAATTTTGCTTATTTTTTCGAATAAAAATTTCAAAAAAAATAGTCAGACACAAAAATTTAGTTACTTAAAAAAGATTCCCACAATTTTTGTGGAAAAATCAAAAAAGGTTGATCCTTCTATATTTAATATAGATAATAGGGTTAGTTCAGAACCACTAATAAATGTGGATATCTTTGTTAATAACTCACGAAATCAAAAATTTTTGAAAAATAATATTTTAAAAATTTGTAAGAAAATAAATCAACATATTATAAAGTAGTTACATTTAAAGAAATCACTTCTTAAAATTAATAAAATTTTTACTAAGAAAGGATATAGGAATTTATATGTTGAATACTTTTTTCTATACTGTTAAAAAAGTCAACGAATATAAATTGAACTTAAATGCTCTATATGACCTATATTTACCTATTATTGGGCAAACTGCAACCAATTTTTATGTAATCCTTTCTAATTTAGCTGACAATCATGCTAAAAATGGCAATTTGACATTCAATTCTAACTCAGTATGCAAGCAATTAAATGTTGGCGATGATGAATTATCTTTAGCAAAAGATAAACTAGAAGCAATTGGTTTGTTGTCTACTTATATTTCAACAAATAATAAAAGTGATAATATCCTTATTTTTGTCCTAAAATCAGCTTTACAATATCAAGACTTCATTTCTAACCCAAAACTTAAGACTTTATTAATAAATCAAATAGGAATGAGTGATTTTGAATACTTAGAATATAAAAATGCCCCAGAAAGCCAATTAGATGATGCAATTGAGATAACTCGCTCATTTGATCAAGTATTTGATAATCAAGAACTAAAGAATGTTCATATTCTTGATTTTGAAAAACTATATCAAAATATCCAAAAAACTACATCTCTACCATTAGTTATTGATGATAATTGCAAAATTATTATTAAAGATATCTATGCTAAGTATCAAATATCCTTAAAAGATATTGAATTTGTCTTATATGACTCAATTAATGATATGGATGGATTTAACAAAGTAAATGCTAACTTATTAATCCAAAACTTCAATAGATTGATTAATAAGCAAATCACTACTCCAGTTCAATCTGTTAATCGTGATTTTAGGCTATTTACTACTGGTTTAGATAAAGAGATGGAAGATAAGATATATCTAGATTATAAAATGTGTAATCCTGAGTTATATTTATCAATTATCTTCAAAAGACCATTGATATCTGATGAAAAACAAATTGTTAATGTTTTAAGAACTAAATTTCATTTAAATGACGAAGTCATTAATGTTCTTGTCGACTTTAGTTTAAACAAAACTAACGGTAAATTAAATAAAAAATATTTATCAAAAGCAGCTAATACAGTAAATGGGTTAGGATTAATCAATGCTAAACAAGTGGTTTCTCACTTGAAAAATGCCAATAAAGAAGTCAAAATAAGTGTTGAAGAAAAAGTTGATCAATACTTCAACAAAGGATTTTAGTTATGCCTAAATCACAACTAAAAAATGTCTTTGACTATCCTCCTTTCAAAGCTTTGAAATTAACTGCGGAAGAAAAACAACAATATCGTGAAGTTGCAACAGAAATTTATAAAAACGAGGTAGATTGTGCTGCTTTGCCTTCAGGACAATGCACATCTTCTTCATTCTTACATATGTGTTTAGTAAGAGAAGAAGATACTGGAAAAATCGTTATTAAAACACGTTCTTGTCCTAAGAAAAAATTACAAGATAATTATTTAATTCGACAATTTGTTAGTAAAAAACTTGATTTGTCACTAACACACAATAAACAAGATTACCCCATTGTTGATGTTCGAGAAGAAAAAATAAATCAAATTCTTCTCGATTCAATCAAAAATAATACAATAATTGGTTTTTGCTTACATGGTTCTGTTGGTGTAGGTAAAACCTACAAAATCATTAGTTATTGTAATGATATGATTCTTATTAACAATCGAACTGTTGCATATTTGTTCTTACCAGAAGCAGTAAGGCAAATGAAAGACAATTTTGGTGAAGGCAATATCATTAATAAACAAATCATTGATGATTGTTGCAATGCAGACATTCTTGTTCTTGATGATTTTGGGGCTGAATACACCAATGCATGATTCTATCTAAATGTTTTACTAGTAATATTAAATTATCGATGTGAACAAGAAAAACCAGTAATTGTTGTTTCAAATTTAAAAATGAATAAGTTAATTCAAGTATTGAAAAAAAATTTAACTTCTCACACAAGTAAATTAGATTCTGAAACAACTAACGTAATGATAAGTAGATTAATAGACCGTTTGGCAATGCTAGTTGATAACACAGAATATAGTTATGAAGGTCAAAGCAAAAGATTAAGAAAAAAAGCCTAAAGGCTTTTTTTGTTTCCTGTAACCATAGCTCTCACTATATTAATATCTAAATCAAATTGAAGAATATTTTCTCATTCAGATTGCTCCGTTAAATTACAAAATTCTCTAAGCATTTCTAAAGTTACACCAGAATAACGTAAATATGGAAGTTTGTATGTTTGGGCGTTGTAGTCGAGATATTCGTGAAACATTGTATTTTGAGCATTACCAGCTGTATCAAGGAAGGAAGTGGTTACTATAGGGATAAAACGGTTTTCTAACAACCAATCTTCAGAGAATTTCCATTTATCTAAATCATATAGTGTCGCATAAGGTGTATCAGGTGTAGATTTGGGATCATAAATCCATAGTTGAGGAACTTTATCTATTCCTAATTTTTGTTTTGCTTCAGGTGAAGCATCGGTATATGCTAATTGATATTTACGGTCATATGTAGTTGGGGTTGGGTTTTCCTCAACCATAAATCTAAATCCATAGAATTGCAAAGGTCCACTTAAGTAACGGCAATTTACTCTTGTACCTTTAAAATCAATTGGGTGTCAATCACCGGAACATTGGATTGGGTTCTGTTCGCCACGTCCTACAACATTTACAGTAAGATCATTTCGATTATGATCTCCTGGTGTGAAATAATCTTCAGCTGTATCATAGTTAAATTTATGTTCACCAGATAATAAATAATCAATGATATTAGCTAACTGTCATATTGACAGATATCCAAAAACTGTTGAGTTTTCGTGTTGTTGGATTGAATATAAATCACCTAATCTCACTTTAGCTTTATGAGTTACAGGGTCTCTTTCTGGGTCAGTTGGTTCAGGTAAGTCTACTGTAATTGAGTCTATATTAATCATAGAAATAGATGGATATTGAATAATATCTTTAGATAAATCAGCATCGTAATACGAAGCAAAGCCAACCATTTGTGCTAATGTTTCTCATGCACCCATTTGATCAAGAATATCATCACTACAATAGTAGGCATGTCCAATTTGAACACCAGAATGCACAATTGGATATTCTAACGCATCATGACGGTGTGCAACAACAGTTTTTAATTTATTTTTAACAACACCTTTTTGATAGTCATATTCTTTAATAACTTGTCTTACATATTCAGAAGGTGGATTATTTCTAATCTCTCTCAATTCATTTCGTGCTTCTAAATATGAATCATTTTTTAATGGAACTTGTTTAACTTCCATTGATACAGAATCTAATCTATTTCCGATTGGTTTAGAGTTGTTAAAATTTAATTTAGTATCTAGGTAACGTCTTCCTGCAGTCTCTGCTTGGCCAACTCAAACTGGATGTTTTTGTGCTGAATTATTTACACTTCCACACACAATTTTGTGTGAGTGAGCAGAAATAACTGCATGAACTTTGTTAGGAATACTAATATTAGCTGCGATTTCAGCAGCAGCTGAACTAGGATCAGGGGAAATATCAGATTCAGATACGGGGCTTGACTCAACATGAGTTAATAAAACAAATGATTCAATTGATCTATATCAACTATCACCAATTGTTTTTTGACATAAATAATCTGCGTAATTAGCAGAAGCATAATAATCAATAAATCTTAAATGTTCTGCAGATTGTTTATCACCATCTGTTGCTGTTAATTTGGTTGTTAATCCAATTAAACACACTAAGTGACCATTCATATTTAATAACTTGAATGGATCTGCTCATTTAACACGTGTCTGGTTTCAATATTCAAAATCAGCCATGAATCGTGGTTTAGATCTATCTGTTTCTCAAGTCATCTTTTCTTCACCACTAAAGGCTATAACATTTGATGTTAATAAGTAATTTCCTAAAGTTTCAGGTGTTCTACCCGCTATGTCAAATTCTTTATCAACAACCGGGCCAAGTCCTCATTCAAAAGCATGATTACCAACAGCACTATATCGCGCGCCCATTACTTTTAAAACAGAAAACATCGATAAAGCATGAACAGCTGTTGAATATGGTTCGCCATTAGTGTTGTCGCCAGCAGTTAAGAAAACAGATCCTGGATGATTATGCAAAATCGGATCAATTTCCTTGGCAATTCTAATAAAACCAGGGTTTTTACTACTAGTATTAGTAAAGTATTCATCACCATATCCTGGACCAGCACCATGAAAATCATTTAAATTTAGAATATGAAGTTCTTCATTTTGTGGTTGTATATAGTTCAAATGTAATTCACAATCGTTTATTGTGTGTGATTTGTGTCTACCAAATGAATTTTTATATTGAATAATTAAATTAAATTTACTTGAGGTAGAAATTCCAGAATAATTACTGAAACAAACAAATACATCAAATTTACGGCTATGGACTGGATAATTTATACTTGAATGGCCTTCATATGGTGAACTACCATCTTCAATTAATTGAACAAAGTTTGCTCCGTGTGTAGTTTTAACTGATACAACAACTTGATCATCAGTAGGTTGTTGTGGTAAATTAATAGTTGTAATGGCAAACCCAGTATTAGGATTAACCTCTAAGTTTTTAGTTAAGATAGAAAGTTCAGAACTGCAACTAACCGTTATAGCGCAAGATGCCGATGCCACAGCTGGAGTAAATATAGCTAAAAGCATCTTGGATACGGTTATCTTATGCATATAAGTTTCGTCCTATAGTGAAATTATACAAAAAAATATTCCCGAGGAATATTTTATTTGCTTATTTTAATGGCAGGGATTGAAGGAATTGAACCCTCATCAGAAGTTTTGGAGACTTTTATTCTACCATTGAACTAAATCCCTATGGTTGCCTGTACGGGATTTAAACCCGTGATCTTCACATTGAGAGTGTGACGTGTTAATCGCTCCACTAACAGGCAATAAAGATAACATTAGTTGTTATTAATATTATGTCGCCAAATTTTAATTGGCTTGTTAGACTTATCAAATTCAATAATAATAGCATTAAATTGGTATGGTCCTTTTGCTGGTTCAAGATGGAATCTTGGTGTTACACCTTTAAACATTGCAACAATCTCATCAGGTTTAGCACCAATAATTGATTCTTTTGCTCCGCACATACCAGCATCAGTAATAAATGCTGTATTTTTATATATCTTTTCATCAGCAGTTTGAACATGTGTATGAGTGCCTATAATTGCAGATACTTTACCACCAAATGCATTCAAGAAAGCGTTTTTCTCTGATGTTGTTTCAGCATGAAAATCAATAATATGAATTGGCTCTTTTACTGAAGGCAATAGTTTTTCACAAGCAACAAAAGGATTAGTAATTGTAGTTCTTGCAGCACATTGCATTGACATAAAATTAGAAATTCTAATTTTAGTATTACCAACATTAACTACTTTAGTGCCAACACCATAATGTCCTTCTTTGGTTGACATGTCAATATTAAATGGGCGAATAATTTTATCATTATTTAATACAGGAAAAACTTCTGTAGTATCTCATGTATGATTGCCCATAGTAATCATATTTACTCCAGCATTAATTAACTCATTGTAATGTTCTTGGCTTAAGCTACGTCCATGAGTAGCATTTTCAGCATTAGCAATGGTGAAATTAATTTTTTCATTTTTGATAATATTTGGTAGGTTGTCAATTACTGCCTTTCTACCTGGTTTAGCAAAAATGTCTCCAATAAATAATACTCTCATACCTTCCTATTATACATTAACTAACTACACGCTTTATAGCGTTATGCGAAGCAACAATAGTTTTCTTACCGTATGGTTTTTTAAAGATTACATCAATCATTGTTCCATCAACTTTTGTTACTACCCCAGAGCCAAAAGTTGTATGAACAATAATGTCACCCACTTTAAAGTGTTCTTTATTGCTATAAATCTTGGATAAATCTACCTCAGGTGTAAATGGCATTTTCTCAACTCTTGAATCATACCATTCAAGATCTTTATTAGAAACTTGTCTAGTATTTCGATATGCCATTTGATATGATTTAATTTCTTTTAAGAAACGGCTTGGTGCTTTATTTCGATAACGAGAGAAACCATTATCTCTTGTGCATGTAATAATTAGATTATTAATAGCCCGTGTCATTGCAACATAGGCAATTCGTCTTTCTTCTTCTAATCCTTTAGTGTCCATTAAAGCATTAGGACTAGGTATTACACCTTCATTAAAATCATAAATAAAAACTGTATCATATTCTTTTCCTTTAGCCATATGAACTGTCATTAGATGAACACATAATGAATTATCAATACGTGTTTTCTCTACAGAAGTATATAAATTAATTTCATTAATGTAATCGATTATTGTTCCATTTGGATTCTTACGTAAGAATTCCAATAATGCTCGATTTAACTCATCAATGTTTTCTTTTCGATCATCTATATCTGTTTCTGTTGTTTCAAGATATTGAATGTAATTTAATTGTTCTACAATTGTTGGTATAGCACTACCAATACCATTTTTTTGAATGACTTGTCTTAGAGCTTCTAAATCTTTTAAAAAGCCTAAAGCTTTTGTTTTAGTACTGTCAGAAATTGAATCAACCTCTTGAATTTGATATAAAGCATTAACAAAGCTCATACCTTGCTTATTAGCTCAAGCGGAAATATTATTTACTGAGTCAACTCCAATGGCTCTTTTAGGAACGTTAATGATTCTCATTGCTGAAATATCATCAGGCTTATATATCATTTTTAAATAAGAAATTAAATCTTTAATTTCTTTTCTCGCATAAAAATTAACTGAGCCAAAAATAACGTATGGTATTTGGTTTTGCATTAATTTTTCTTCGATAGATTTAGAACAATAATTTGCACGATATAAAATGAGAATATCAGAATATTTTTTACCTTGTTTAATAAAGCTAGCTATAGTTGAACAAATAAAATTTGCTTCATCATCTAAATATTCACCAATATAAACATTAACATCTGAATGATATGGGTTCATTGGTTGCAAATCATTTTTAAAATTGTTTGCATTATGGTGAATTAAATTGTTTGCACCATATAAAATGTTTGCAGTTGAACGGTAGTTCAAAAATAAATTAATAACCTTGGTGCCTTGAAAGTGTTCCACATAATCATCAAACACTTCAGGATAAGCACCTCTTCATGTATAAATTGTTTGGTTTGGGTCACCAACGGCAAATACATTGTTTGCTCCCGAAACAAGATATTTTAATATTTCAAATTGTTTTAAATTTGTATCTTGAAATTCATCAACCAATACATAATCAAATGACTTTTGTCATTTTTCTCTGACATCTATTCTCTTGGTAAATAATAAATGAACATAATTTATCAAGTCAGAAAAATCTAATTGATCTGCTGCTTTTAAACGTTTTTGATATGTTTCATAAATGTATTGAGCCGCATTTACATCACGAGGGTCTGGTAATTCAAGCATATCTTGCATCTCATACTCAGAATAATCACTAAAGTTTAAATCGTGAGACTTAATTATTTCAATAACTTTAGAAAATTTCTTAGCTTGAACTTTGGTTTGAACATTGAGATCTTTCATGATTTGTTTTATCAATGATAAACAATCATCTTCATCAATAATTGAGAAATTATTGTCATAACCAATTTCTAATTTATCAATATCTTCTTTAAGAATTTTGACACAAGTTGCATGGTATGTCCTAATTCATTGAGCAGAACAATTAGGAATCATTTTTTCAATTCTTTGTCGCATTTCTTCAGCTGCTTTATTGGTAAATGTAAAAGCCAATATTCTATTAGCATCAACACCTAATTCAGAAATTAAATATGCAATTCGGTGTGTCAATACAGATGTTTTTCCTGTTCCTGCACCTGCAATAACTAAAACAGGACCCTCAGTGGTGGTCACGGCTTGTTTTTGATTGTCATTTAATTTCGATAGATCCATACTATAAATTTTCTATCTCCTCAAATGACTCACTTGAAATGACACCAGGAAAATCGTTCTCACTATTTTCATGTATGTGTTTTTTAGTAGTTATTTTGTTTATTTCTTCTGTTTTTAAACTAATAATATAAATATTGCTATATTTATCATGGAAAGCTGGACGATGATTTTTAATACATGTCGCAACAATAATAGCAATTAAAAAAATAATCGTTAATCCATAAAAACATGAAAATCCAGTTCCAACATAATAGCAAGCCTTATCTAAACCTTCAGGAACAGTGCTTGCAAAGATGGACATAGACCCTGCTAATAATGAATCAATTTGATTTTGATTTAAAAAAGTTAAAACTCATCCCATTATCAAAGCTAAAAAAACAATTATTTCCCAAATAAACAATTCATGTTTAAACAAACCAAATGAAAAATTCATGTCTTCTTTCCTTTTGTAATAAGAAAGCTTTAAAGCTTTCATCCCAATTGTTTTCTTTCACAAACATGGAAGCAAAAATAATAATCCAAAAAAGGTAAGTGCCATCAAGCTTACAAAAAGACCGTATCGTCATTTTTGTGATAAGATTAAAGGTTCGTTTCATTTAAAATTTGAGTCTGTACAAAATATTGTAAAACCCAACGCAAGAACTATACAAGAAACAATAGCAATATCAATTGCTTTTGATAAAATTCTCCTACCTGCGGTAGCCAATGGATACTTAATTGTTTCATTATTTTGCTTTTGCATGGCCCGATTCAAACAATTGATTGTATAAAGCACGAAGAACGTGGATTAATTTTGGCTTAAACTCACGAAGATATTGTAAATATGTTTTGTCGTTTTTGTTTTCAGGAGAATAAAGTCATTCATTAACATTTCAATGAGGAAAGTTTTTTTCAACAAAATTTCCAACTTTATTTAATACTCTCTTTTGTGATACAAAGCTAGTTGGATATTTTTTGAAAAAGGCATATACAAAATTTCTAAATAATGTCACAATACATAAGTATTCAATTTCAGAACGATGATCTTTATAAAAATCTTTTTCTAATAAATCGACAATTTCTTTGCATTGTTCAAATAGGTCGTAAACATAAAATGAATTTGTTGGCTTACTTGAAGTAGCACGTATTTGTCTACCTAATGAATATCATTGTGGGTTGCCTTTCATTAGCATTACATAATACAACATTGGGTAATGTCTAAATTTTGGTTCATAAATATTATGTTCTTTAATATATTCAACATTGATCAGTTTATTGTCAAAAAATACTAGAGGTCGATGACAAAAGTCATCTGAAAATGTTTTAATTGTTATATAGTCTTGTTTGAAATAAATGTTTGGTACACCAAAAAAACTTAATACATCTGTTTCTGGATGTTCATTAATGAATTTATTTAAGGTGGATACAAAATCGGGTGTGACAATAATGTTTGAATCAAAAATGTAAAAATATTTGGTTGCAATGTTATTTTTAACTAAATATTCAAAAGCATAGCTTGATCCTAGGTTTTCTGAAAATAAAACATAATTAACATCCTGAAAATCTTGAAAATTGAATTTGTTAAAAATATCTTTGTCAGATTGCCCTGAACCATTAAAAACAAAAATCAAGTTGCAGTCTTTATCTGTTTGTCTTGATATAGCATCTAAAGCTTTAGTTAAACCTGGTTCTCTTTTGTTTATACAAAAGATTAAGGTTATATTAGCTTTTGTACTTTTTGTCATCAGGTATTTCGTCTTTCTTTGGCTGTGCTTTATTTTCTGCAGGTTTTTTAAATGCAGAAAGCATATCTTTTAATTGACCAAAATCTCCCATTTGTCCAAGTAAATCTTCAAGGTTTGTATCTTTCAATAAATCGGAAAGATTAGGTCCTTTAACTACGCTTGTAATAATTTCTTTACAAAAATCATCAAAATTTAGTGCGGTGGGGGCACCAACTGGAGATTTCTTTGCTTGTTCTCAAAATTTACAAACAGCATCATACTCTTCTTGAGTTAATTCAAATGTAATTCTTTTGTTCATAGTGAATAGTATTATTATATATAATAAATGTAATGTATTTTACTATAAAAAATATATTAATTTATAGGAGATTTTGCTATGTTAGATATCGCAAAAATTAGAAAAGATCCTGAGGGTGTTAAGAAAGCATTGGCAAGACGAAATCATGATTGACTTCCATTAATTGATAAAGTTATCATGCTTGACAAACAATACCGTGAAGTTTTATCAAAACTTGAAGACTTAAGTGCTCAAAGAAATGCTATTAGTAAAGATGTTGCAAAAGCAAAAGCAAGCAAAGATGAAACAAAAGCTGTTGAATTACAGAAATCTGTTGCCAATATTAAGTCTAATGCTGCTGAATTAGATAAACAAAAAACAATATTAGAATCTGATCTTAAAGATTTAATGTTAGGCATTCCTAATTTACCACATGAATCTGTACCAACTGGTAAAGATGAAACCGATAATAAGGAAATTAAGAAATGGTCAGAACCAACTAAATTTTCATTTAAACCTAAAGCTCATTGAGATTTAGCTGTTGAAAATGGTTTAGTTGATTTTGAACGTGCTGTTAAATTAACAGGAACAAGATTCACTTGTTATACAAAGTATGGTGCTAAATTAATAAGGGCTTTGGTTCAATATACATTAGACTCTAACTCGAACGCAGGCTTCCAAGAAATGTTACCAGCCGTTATTTTGAATTCAAAAAGCTTAACTGGCACTGGACAACTTCCAAAATTTGAAGAAGATTTATTTAAATTAACCAACGGTTACTATTTATCTCCAACTGCTGAAGTACAATTAACTAATTATTTCTCTGGCGAAATTCTTCCTGTTAAGAAATTACCAATTAGATTTACAGCTAATACTAATTGTTTTAGATCTGAAGCTGGTTCTGCTGGTAAAGATACAAAAGGTGTTATTCGTCAACACCAATTTTATAAAACAGAAATGGTTATTCTGTCAAATCCAAAAACATCTTACGAAGAACACGAATATATGACAAGGCAAGCTGAAAAACTTCTAGAGGACTTAAAGCTTCCATATCGTCGAATTGTATTATGTACTGGAGATATGGGGTTTGGTTCTTGCAAAACATATGATATTGAAGTTTGATTGCCATCATACAATTCATATAAAGAAATATCTTCATGTTCTAACTGTGAAGATTTCCAAGCAAGAAGAATGATGCTTCGTTATAAAGATGAAGATGGTCAAAATAAATATTGTCACACGCTAAATGGTTCTGGTTTAGCTATTGATCGTTTATGAGCGGCTGTAGTTGAAAACTACCAACAAGCAGATGGTTCAATTAAAGTTCCTGAACTTCTTCAAAAGTATATGAATGGTTTAAAGGTTATCCCACATGAAGATTGAAGAAAATAATAAGAAACATAAAGGTTTGTTTATTACTTTCGAAGGTCCTGATGGTTCGGGTAAAACTTCTGTAATTCATCAAATCTATCGAGATTTGTTAAAGAAATATCCAAATAAAGTTGTACGAACCAGGGAACCTGGTGGTACAAATAATCCTATTGCTGAAGATATCAGAAATATTATTTTAAATAAGTTAGATTATAAAATTACACCGATTGCCGAAGCTTTATTATTTGCTGCAAGTCGTGCACAACACGTTCATGATTTCATCATACCACACCTACAACAAAATGATATTGTGTTGTGTGATCGTTTTGTTCACTCATCACTAATCTATCAAGGAATTGGACGTGGTGTTGGTGCTGACAAAGTTAAAAAAATTAATGATTATGTTTTAGATGGTCTTTGACCAGATTTAACATTTGTATTAATGGTTTCACCAGCTATCGCCTTGAAAAGAATTCAGACAAATAATGCTCGTGAGTTCAATCGTCTTGATCGAGAGGAAATGTCATTGCATCAAAAAGTTTATAAGGGTTATCAATCAATGATTAAGAAATTTCCTAAAGCTTTAGTTGTAATTGATGCTTCTAAACCTCTTGATGAAGTAATTAAAGATGTGAAGAAGGCAATAGATAAAAAATTAAAAGTTTATGATAAATAAACTATTTACTACAAATAAAATTCCACAGGCAATGATTATTAGACAAGCACCGTTGTCAAATTTTGATGCATGCTTGAAAGAAATAATGAAGGGAATTATTTGTCCTAAACACGGTTGCGGAGAATGTGTTTGATGCAAGAAAATTGATAATAATCAATATTTTGATTTATTAATCTTCGATGGAAAAGAAGTAAAAAAACAAGAGGTTTTAGATTTAATGTCTAGATATTCTCGCGCTGGATTGGAATCATGCAATATTCGTATCTATGTTATCAAAAATATTGAATATGCTTCAAAATACATATTAAATAGTTTGCTTAAGTTTGTTGAAGAACCACCTAAAGGTGTATATGCTATTTTTACAACAAGAAATTATAATGCTGTGTTGCCTACAATAAGAAGTCGTTGCTTCAGTTTGTATTTACCACGAGATGATCAATCAGTCAATGATTATCTAAATACAAAAAATATGTCTGATGCTGATAAAGCATTAGTTAAAAAATGCTTTCATGAATTAGATAGTCTTAAAACTTATTTCGATAAATTCATTGAATATTATGATTTAATAAAGAAATTAGTTAGTCCTGATCGATTAAATTTTGCTAATGAAGGATTAAACACATTCCGCAAACTTGAATATATTGATATTAATTTGTTTTTAGAAATATGCAAAAATGCTTATCCTACAATTGCTAGTCAAGTAATCGAATTACAAGACAATTTATATTTAAATAGTCCAAAAGCTCTAATTTATAATCAAATCTATAAGTTATTAAGTGAGGTAGAATAATGAAAACTATCGTCGCATTAGCAACAGCGCCATTAAATTGCGCAATTCATATCATTAGAGTTTCGGGTGATAAGGCATTTGATATCATTAATAAAATTTCTACTAATAAGATTAGTAAAATTGGTTTTTCTATTCAACATACTACTATTATTGATACAGATAAATCACCAATCGATGATGTATTAGTAATGAAATATGTTGCTCCTAAATCTTACACGGGAGAAGATATTGTTGAAATAAATTGCCATGGTGGTCTATTCATAGCAAGTAAAATTATTGAATTATTAATTAAAGCTGGTTGCGTATATGCCAAACGTGGTGAATTTACTCAGCGAGCATTATTAAACGGTAAGATTAATCTAATTAATGCTTATGGAATTAACAACACAATTAATGCCACCAATCTCACATCGCTAAAATTAGCACAAAATTCAATTAATAATAAACTAACTAAAAAGATTCAAGGTTTTATTGAAAGATTATTCAAAATAATAGGAACCATTGAAGTAAATATTGATTATCCAGAATACGATGGTGTAGATAATGTGACTAATACAGTGTTGGTTCAAAGACTAGAACAATTAAATAAACAACTGAAGGAGTTGTATGAATATTCACAAATATCTTACAAATTAACACAAGGATTTAAAATTGCAATAATTGGTGAACCAAATGTTGGCAAATCTAGTTTGCTAAACAAACTTATTCATGAAAACAAAGCAATTGTATCTAACATTCCTGGCACAACACGAGATATTGTAGAAGGAAAAATAAATTACAAAGATTTAACATTCCACTTTGTTGATACAGCAGGTATTAGGTCAAAAGCAAGTGCAATTGAGTCTTTAGGAATTAAAAAGACTTATCAAGAACTTAATAAAGCTGACCTTATTCTTTTAATTCTTGATTCATCTAAAAAGAATTCAGCAAATGAAAATAAATTAATTCAAAGAATTAAATCAAAAAATCATTTAGTTATTTTAAATAAGTCAGATTTATCAAAAAAGAATACTACTCCTGGTTTCTTATTTAGTTGTAAAAAATCTAAAGTACAAAACTTAATGGATTTAATTGTTAAGACAGTAAATGCACAAAATATCAATAAAACAGATATGGCTTATTTACAATCGGCTGATCAGATTGGTACA
>JAKSVR010000004.1 GCA_024427105.1 Mycoplasmoidaceae bacterium
GGTTCAACAGCTAAACTAATAACTGGTTCAGCAAATTTCATTGATTCTAGTTTAACATCAATGTCTTCATCACATAATGTGTCACCAGTAGTTGTTGACTTCAAACCAACAACAGCACAAATATCACCAGCACAAATATCAGGGATTTCGTTTCGGTTATTTGAGTGCATTTTAATTAAACGTGAAACACGTTCTTTAATACCACGCTTAGAGTTAATAACATAACTACCAGCATTTAAGTGTCCAGAGTAAAGTCTTACGAATGTAATTCTACCAACAAATGGGTCAGTTGCAACTTTGAATGCTAAAGCAACAAACTTATCTTCATCGTGGTTTCTTAATTCTAGTTCTTTACCAGTTTCTTCATCTTTTACTTTAATAGAAGGACAGTCAGCTGGAGATGGTAAATAATCAACAACAGCATCTAATACTGCTTTAACACCTTTGTTTTTGAAAGATGTTCCACACAATACTGGGTGGAAAGCTGCAGTTAGTGTTCCTTTACGGATACACATTTTTAATTCTTCTTCAGTTAATTCTTCACCGTTTAAATATTTTTCCATGCATGCTTCATCATAGTTAACAGCTTCTTCAACTAGGATTTGTCTAAAGTGTTTAGCTTTTTCAACTAAGTCTGCTGGAATTTCAGCAATCTTATAGTCTTCTTCTGGTTTACCATCAAACATACGACATTTCATAGTTACTAAATCAATAGTTCCAATGAAGTTTGCTTCAGCACCAATCGGATATTGGATCGCAACACCTTTTGCACCTAGATTCTTTTTAATAGATTCTAGACACATTTCAAAGTCCGCACCAACTTTATCCATTTTGTTGCAGTAAACAATACGAGGAACTTTATATTCAGTAGCTTGTCTTCAAACTGTTTCAGTTTGTGGTTCAACACCTTGTTGACTATCTAAAACTGTAACAGCACCATCTAATACTCTTAATGAACGTTCAACTTCGACTGTGAAGTCAACGTGTCCGGGAGTATCAATTAAGTTAAGTTCATATCCCTTTCATGTAACATAAGTGGCAGCAGCAGTAATTGTGATACCACGTTCTTTTTCTTGTTCCATTCAGTCCATGGTTGCACCACCATCATGAACTTCACCAATCTTATGGGTTTTACCACCATGGAATAGGATACGTTCTGATGTAGTAGTCTTACCAGCATCAATGTGGGCCATGATACCGAAGTTACGATATTTTTCTAGAGGAAATTGTCTTGGCATAGTTTATCTCCTAGAATTTTAAATGAGCAAAAGCTTTGTTTGCTTCAGCCATTCTGTGTGTATCTTCTTTTTTCTTAACGGCACCACCGATACCATTTGAAGCATCAATGATTTCGTTAGCAAGACGTTCAGTCATTGTCTTTTCATTACGATTACGTGCATAAAGGATTAATCATCTTAATCCTAAAGCAACTTTTCTTTCTTCTCCAACTGGAGTTGGAACTTGATAGTTGCTTCCCGCAATACGACGTACTTTTAATTCAAGACTAGGCATAATATTGTCTAGAGCTTTATTAAAGACATCGATTGGTTTTTGTTTAGTCTTTTGTTCAACAAGATCAAAAGCACCATAAACAATTTGTTGTGCAAGACCTTTTTTACCATCTTCCATAACAATGTTAATTGCTTTTGTAATAATGCGAGAATTAAATACTGGATCAGGTAAAACTTGACGTTTTTCAGCTTGATGTTTTCTCATAGTTAATTCCCTCCTTATTGTGCAGCTTTAGGTTTCTTAGCACCATAAGCTGATCGTTGTTGATTTCTTGTTGCAACACCTTGTGTATCTAGTGTTCCACGAACAATGTGATATCTCACACCTGGTAGGTCTTTAACACGACCACCACGGATTAAAACCACTGAGTGTTCTTGAAGGTTATGACCTTCACCTGGAATATATGCAAGAACTTCTTCACGGTTAGTTAATTTAACCTTTGCATATTTTCTTAAGGCAGAGTTAGGTTTCTTTGGTGTCATTGTACCAACTCTGGTACAAACTCCTCTTTTTAATGGCGCAGGTGAGTATTTTTGTCTTCGTTCAAAAGAGTTATATGTACTCAATAGCGCAGGAGATTTTGATTTTGATTTTTTACTTTTACGTTTGTGGCGTATTAGTTGTTGTATAGTAGGCATTCTTTTCTCCTTATTATTACTATATATTAATTGGATACAACTTACTCGTGTGTATCATACGTAAGATATATAATATCACAATTAATATAAAAATGATAAATTATTTAATAAAAAGAAGCTAGTGCTTCTTCCTATTACTTTTTATTCTCTTGGCTGATTTGATCACTTTTAATAATTCATCAATACACTGACTATAGTTTCGTGATGCATACAATTTATTAATTTTTTCAAAACCATTCTTTAATTGATCAAAGTCTTTATAACGGTTAGAATAAATAATCAGCTTACTTGCATATTCTTTTAGAACAACTGTTGTCGTTAGTTTCTTATAGATTTGTTGGCTTTCTTCAACAATTGAACTAATTTCATAAGCAATTTGATCAAAGTCTGGTTTTTCTGCACCAATAATTTGTTTTAAATATTCATTGATTTGAGTTGTGCTCTTAGTAATCAATGCTTCAATTTCCTTACGGTCTTGACCATTAGGAACTAATTGTTTAATTACTGAAAGTAATTGTCAGAAGTAAACATATAAATCATTTAAGTCAGTAACGGTTTTGATAACATGTGACAAGGCATCATTAATTTTGTCAATACTATTAATAATCTCACTCTTACGATTAACAATTTGATTGGCAATTTGATCCAGATCTTTAATTGCACGAACTTTTTCAGTATGTGTTCGATAGTTTATAGTATTTGCTGCATTATTTAAAACACTAATGTAGTTAACATCTTTTTCAATAATGTCAAAACATTGTGCTAATTCTGGTTCCAATACAAAGTATTGTTTTAAATCACGAATGCTATTAATGATCTCTTGTTTGTTAAGAATGATACTGTCAGTTTGTTCTTTAATTTCAGAAATACTAACAGCAATTAATGCAGGAGTTTTTACATGGATATATGTAAATTGATTTACTTGGTTAATTGCTTCAATAGCTTGGACTGCAAAATCTTTAGCTTTGCCAAGTTCAAGTTGGCGATAATGCAAATCAAAGTGACTATATGCATGACTAAATAACGTCAATAAATTTTGCAATGATTGTAAGTCAGAACGATCAATTTCATCAAAATATTTTGAAATCATTTTTTCGTTATAACTTCTAGTTGTTTTTAAATAAGTATCAATGATTTGGAAACGGAAAACTAATAGGATTGCATTAGCCAAAGCTTTAAGCTTACGACCTAAATCAAGAATTGTATCAATAGTTTTTTTGTAATCAAATTCAATTGATAGTTCAGGAATCATTGTGAATGTTTTCTTGATTGAATTAAGTAATAAATTGATTCTTGTAAATATTTCAGGATGTTCAAGTTTCTTATGATAAAAGTTATCTAGTGTTTCATAAATTTCAAGATAATTTTGAAAAGCATTTTCAATTGCTTGACCATATTGAGTGTAACGATCATATCCTTCTTTTAAATTCGCTAAAGCATCTAATGATTTGTTTAAATCATAATCAATTAGAGATAAATATCTTTTAGCAACCTTAAGGTTGAATGCATTAAGTTCAACATCAGCTGTGTGGATATTGGCTCTAATCCCAGCTGAATTTTCTTTAAGCTTTTTGTAAATTGAAATATATTTTTTTAAATCTAACTTATCACCAATGTCATTATTGGCTAGAACTTGAATCTTGTAAATGTTGATAACATTTAGACCACTAATTAAGTTGTTGTATTTCTTAATTAATTGAATTTCTTTGTAGAAATATCTCTTATGAATTGAAAAAAAGACAGCATAAACAGCCAATCCTGCTGCAAATAAGCATATGAAGACAATAACTAAAGCAATTAAGGTTTCTTGCATACTTATATTTTATATTATCAAATAAAAAAAGAGTTTTAACTCTTTTTTTAATTTCTTTTAACGGATCGTTGAGCAATTTTTTTGTCCATTTTTGCTATCATCGCTGCTTTCTTTTCTTTATACATTTCAATGCTACTTGGAATGCAACTAACAAGAACAAAGACAATTAGCATGACTAAAGTCATGATTGCTCCAAGCATGTCTTTATTTCAGTCAGCTCTGGTATAACCACTTTCATATCCTGGAATAATTTGGTTAATATCTTTTGCTCATTTAGCAACAATAATAACATCAGCAATTGAAGCAATAACAATAAACAAACATGCAACACTTATAACGATTGTTGAGACTATAGAACAGAATCAGAAGCCTTTAGCTTTTCTTACTTTAACTACGTTAGTCTTTCTGTTTTTCATTGCACCAATAGTTGCAAAGACAACACATAGGAAGGCAATAATTGATGTTCAATTAGCCATTAAATCACAGAATGAATATAGTCCATTACATGGGCCATTTGCAGCAATATCATAACCGGTATGATCAGCAGCAACGTTTGACATATTAACCATTACTGTTGTCGAATAACCAATAGTGTCTGGGTAAGCTAATGCACCAATCAATGTAAATAAAACAAAGAATACAAGAGTGATAACACCGGCATATATTAAACCAACTCAATTATGTTTTTGTGTTTGAATTTTAGCCTTCAAATGTTTAGCAAATGGTAAACCATTTTCTTTAATTAAATCTTGGTAATACAATGGGTTGTAAATTGCAAAACCATTGATAATTCCTAAAATACCAATAGCAATTAAGATTTGAATTACACCAATTACTCAGTGATAACCGTTTTCATTAAATCATGCTAGAGCATTAACCCTACCTAAATTTCCAACATCTGAATTACTTGTACCAAATAATAATGAAACAGCAATTAACAAGTTAATAACTGAAACAATTACTAAACCAATAACTAATGCAGCTGGTGTTTTCTTTGGTTCTTTCATTTCTGATTGAATACCTGCAGCAGAATAGAAACCATCATAACTGAAGATAATTGCTGGAACTGAACCAATTATTCCAAGCACGGGAACCATTTGTGCTAAACGCACATGGGCACTAGGATCAGGTTTAATTGGGTCTAATGGTGGAATAGTTGAATAACCTAATGCTGCTAATGTAATACCAGCAATTACACAAAATGCTAATGGAATAAACTTAACTGCTGTTACGACTCAGTTTTGAATATTACCTAACTTACTTGATAAACCACTAGCAATAAAGAATCATGCCGTAATTGCAAATGCAATTAATGCCGATACTCACCATTGCGTTTGCCAACCAAAAGCATCTTGGAATTGGATAACAACATAATATGGCATCAAGAAAAAGTTTAAAGGCAAATATAGAAACGCCATAAAGTATTTGGAAACTTTATACAAATACTTATGACAAAAGTTTTTAACTCATGAGATAATTCCTAAGTTACTATCAGTTGTTGCACTAGCAATTTCTGCTAGAGAAACACCCATACAAATAACGCCAAAGATTGATAAAACTCATGAAACAAGTGCAAGGATTCAACTATATCCAACATTTCCTAACACTTCACCATTTTTAAGGAAGATACCAGCTCCAATTGAGGAACCAATAACCAAAAAAATGGCAGAGACGAAACTAATTTTCTTTTTCGTGACTTCGCTCTTGGTCACTTTTTTCTTTAACTTTGACATATCTAAATTATTATATAAAAAAGAAAGCTATGCTTTCTTTTAATTTGTCAATTTTTAGTGAAGATTATTTCTTTCTAAAATATCTTCTATTTTATCTAATCGTTCTTCTACTTTTTTAAAAACGTTCTCATTTCACTCTTTAAACCAACCAGGTTGTTTCTTTTCATATACGTTTTCACTTCACTCTTTAAACCAACCAGGTTGTTTCTTTTCATAAACATTTTCAGCCCATTTTGTAAATCATGCTGGAGCTTCATCATTACTTCTTTTATGCTTGTATTCAGCATAAAAATGATTTGGTTTAATGTTTGACAATGATTTCATTAGTGTGACTCCATCATATACATCAACCAAATTATATTCATGATATAAGACTGTTTTATTTATTTTTTCTAATGGCTTTGCCATTATTGTATCTCCATTAATAGATTTACTTAAAAATTAGAATTTTTAGGAAATAATATTATCCATTCGTCGTAAAAGGCGATGAATTGTAGAGTTATAACGATAAAACAAAAATAATTTTTGCAATTATTTTCGTTTAATAATCAAATATTGTTTTTCTGTAACAAACTGTGGAATTAAGTTTGGATATTTAGTTAATTCAGACTTTAGTGCATCAATTAAGTCATAACCAATTTCAAATCAAGCTTCCTTAAATGAATGAGTACTTAATCATTTAAAGTATTCTTTATAGAAATATAAACCATGATCAGGAGCAATTAATGCTTTTTTATCTTCTCATTTAGTTACTTTTTTAACGTTTTCGAAATTGTCTTCATCAATATATGGTGGATTAGAAATTAAATAATCAATTCATGTCTTTTTATTTAGATATTCAATGGCATCAACACAATCTAAAGTAATTGGTGTTTTATGCTTTCGTGCATTCATATGCGTATTAAAGAAGGGCCCATAATATTTATCAATGCATGTAACAATAAATTGTGGTAAGTATTTCCTTATAGAAATACCAATGCAACCACAACCACAGCATAAATCAATTAATTGTGCAGACGGAACTGATTTATGCGAAAGAATAAAATCTTTAGTCATTTGTTCAGTAATATCTCTTGGTGATAATACTTTTTTATCTACTTCAAATCGTAATTTACAAAATGTTGTATGACCAACAATGTGTGCTAATGGTTTTTCTTTTTTGAAATAGTCATTACATAATTTCCATAACTTGCGTTGAAAGAAATCTAATTTGCTTGTCCGATTAGCAATAAATCGTTCCTTATTATTAGCTAGTTTAGATAAACTAAAAACTATTTCAAAAAATATTACATCGTGTGTTGTCCCATATTGTTTTTGAAATTGTTCAAATAGTTCATTAAATGTCATATTAGATTTTTAATTGTTCCATTAATTTAGCTTGTTCAGAAGCAATTAATTGGTCATGTAGTTCTTCTAGCGTCCCACCTTGCATAATGAAATCTAACTTATTTAAAGTTAGACCAATACGATGATCGGTAATTCGATTTTGCGGATAGTTATATGTACGAATTTTTTCTGCTCGTTCACCAGTTCCAACTTGGCTACGACGTGTAGAATCTTCTTGAGCTTTACGATCATCTTCAGCTTTTTGTCATAGTTTAGCTTTTAGCATATTCATAGCTTTAGCTCGGTTTTCAATTTGGCTACGTTCTGATTGACATGCAACCACGATGCCAGTAGGCATATGCGTTAATCTAACAGCTGATTCAGTTCGGTTAACATGTTGACCACCGGCACCAGAAGCACGATAAACATCTATTCTTAAATCAGATGGATTGATTTGAATTTCAATATCATCTAATTCTGGTAATACTGCAACAGTGATTGTTGATGTATGTACTCTTCCTTTTGATTCAGTAGCAGGAACACGTTGTACACGATGTACACCTGATTCAAATTTCATCTTTGAATATACATCTTTACCTTTAACGGTAAAAGATAAATATGAATAACCGTTTCCTTGCGGTCGGACATCCATAATTGTGCATTTTCATTTTTGATTATCAAAGTATCGTTTATATACATCAAATAAATCAGCAACAAATAATGCTGATTCATCACCACCAGCCGCTGGACGCATCTCAATGATAACGTTTTTATCATTATTAGGATCAACTGGTAATAATTGTGTTTTAATTTCTTGTTCAAGTGATGGAACTTTAGCCTTAATGGCTTCCAAATCATTTTTAGCCATTTGGATGAAATCAGGATCTTTAATACTTGAATCATTTAAGATATCTTCAGCTTGTCTAGCATCATCAATCATTTTCTTAAGTTCATTGAACTTAGCTGCTACTGGTTGATGCTTCTTTAATTGAATGTTTATTTTCTTAACTTCATCAAACGGTAAAGATGTATCAGTTTCAACTTTGTTAGATAATTCAACAAAGTTTAGTGCAATCTGTTTTACTGTTTCGTATAGTTTCTTGTTATATTCCATGGTCCCTCCAAAAAAAATAAAAAAAGACAAACAAAAAGTTGTCTTTTTTATTGTGTTAAGCTATTTACTTAAATCGTCAAGATTTGAAATAACGGTTTTATTAGATTTTTTAGCACGAACCTTTTTAACTTTAGGTTGGTAGTTTTTGTTTTCAAATCGGTTAGCAAGTTTTTCAGCACGACCTTTAACTTGTGTTTCTACAGATTTGCCAACAAAGACTGGGTGGCAATTTGCACAAACGTCAATAGAAACTACGTCAGCTTTGCAAGTTGACATAATTTTGTATTCAGCACCACATGTGGCGCATTTGAATGTTGTTAGTTTACTAACTGGATGAATTTTTTCCTTCATAACAAAACCTTATTTATTGTTATTTATTTTATATTAAAAATTGATACTATAAATAATTATTTTCAAAAATTATTAGTATGGAGACCAAATTCTGGGTCTAACTTTGGTGCTTCTTGCTCAATATATTTTGGTTTTTTTCTGTTACCAATTTCATTAATAAAATCTGAGTTAGAAGCCAATATTGAATTTTTAAAAGCAATATAACATTCATTATTAATGCAGCTTGCTGCAATATATAAAACATCACTTAAATTTTGAATGTTTTGCTTTGCCATTATTTTTTGAACAGCTTTAAGTTTTGTTGAATCCTTAGTTCCAATGTGAACATATTTTGATGTGTTGTTAGTTTTAAATGTCAAACTTGGAATCTCATTTTCAAAATATTTATCAAGATTGTACAAAACTAAACGTTGTTTAGGGTGATCTAGTGGTCCTAAAAACATTAAATAACCAATATCAACAATGTCAGTTCGATTTAATGTTTTCTGTAGCATATCATATGTATCTAATACTTCGTGATGACTATAACATAAATGTTTTAGATTGTGATAACCAATATCATTAGACACATAAATGAATTTTCGATCAGGAGTATAGAATGTAACATTAATGAAATTCATAATTCCATGATGAACAATTGCTTGAACATCTTCATTGCTAATGGTGTGCATCTCAATGATTTTGCCTTCGGCAATATCATAAATGATTGCTCCACCGCTAGCAACTAGATAACCATTTTTAATCTTATGGTTATTAACAAAGTCTAATGCATCAGTTAAACAACCGCTAGTAGTAATCACAACCGTTTGATATTGGCACGCTTCTTCAAGCAAATTATAAATAAGTGGAAGATCACGATATCTTCTGTCTTCTTGTTTATAACAGTTTCAGTCTAGGTTAACATCAAAGACAATTATTTTTTTGTAGGTTGTTTGTTCCATTATTATTTATGTGCAGCGATTCGTTTAATTAAAATGTTACCAAATTCAGCCATCGGAACATTAGTTACATCGCTTTTACCATATTCACGATATGAAATAGTTTGAGTTTTGATTTCTTCATCACCAAAAACAATTTGGTAAGGGATCTTACGAATTTGTCCATTACGAATCTTTTTACCAAGTCGTTCATCAGTATGATCAACTTCCACACGAACATCATGGTTCATCAAACGTTGTGCAAATTCATCACAGAATTTTTCATGAACGCTAGCAACTGGAATAAGTTGGACTTGTACTGGTGCAAGTCATAATGGGAACACTCCTTTATTACTTTCAAGTAATATTGACATGAATCGTTCAAGAGTTCCAATAATTCCACCATGAACTAAAATTGGACGTTGTAGTGAGCCATCCTTATCTATATATTGAAGATTGAAACGTTGTGGTAATAAGAAATCAAGTTGGATTGTTGACATTGTAATAATATGTCCTAAAGCAGTTTTCATTTGAATGTCAATCTTTGGTCCATAGAAAGCAGCTTCACCAACTTTTCTTTCATATTTCATTCCCATACGGTCCATGCATGCTGCAAGTTCTTTTTCAGCTTGTTTTCACATTTTTGGATTGTTAAAATATTTTTCTTTATCTTTTGGGTCATGTAAAGATAAGTCAATACGATGAATTTTAATATCAAATGTTTTTAATGTTTCCATTACAACATTGTAATAATGACGAATCTCCGATTCGATTTGATCAGGACGAATCATTACATGAGTATCAATTAATTGCATTTGTCTTACACGTTCAAGACCAATTAGTCCGCCAGATGCTTCATATCGGTGTAAAATAGCTTTTTCAGCAATTCTAAAAGGTAGTTCACGATAACTACGTGGTTTGTTCTTGTACACTAACATATGATGTGGGCAAGTCATTGGTCTTAAAACCATAACTTGGTCATCAATCTTTAGGGGGTTAAACATATTTTCACGATAGTGGAATCAGTGCCCAGATGTTTTGTATAATTCATCACTACCTAAAATTGGTGTTGAAACAAAATGGAAGCCATTTCGTAATAGAATTTTTCTAACAGCTTCATCAATTTGATACATTACTGCTGCACCGTTTGGTAATCAGATTGGTGCACCTTGACCAGCTAAATCATTAAATGTAAATAATTCAAGATCAGCACCTAATTTACGGTGGTCTCTTTCTTTACGATCTTGTGCTTCAGCTTCATATGCTTTAAGTTCTTCTTTAGAACTATATGCATATCCTGTAATTCTTTGTAATTGTTTGTTCTTTGCACTACCTAGTCAGTAATGACCAGAAACGTTTTCTAATTTAAATGATTTAATTTCATTAAAATTTAAATTCTTTGTGTCTAGACGATTAACAAATGGGAATTCATCATTAATCTTAATCATCTTGATAGTTTTCTTATCATGCTTTTTAACTCAGTATGATAAGTATTTGTTCTTTTTTAAACATTGACAAGCTAGAACGTTTGCAATTGGTTTTTGTTTAGATTCAGCTTTTGTTGCGCGATTATAAATGAATTCACATACTTCATTTTGCAATTGTTTAAAATGATCAATTGAAATGATTTCTGGTGATTCAAAATCAACATAGAAAACATTTTCTAGTTCTCCTACATCGGCAATTTTTGCACGATGTTTTTTATATAGGACATATGCTAATGCATATGCCATTTTGGAATTAAGTTTCATATTTCTCCTTATTTTTGAATAAATTTAATTAAGCGGCTTGTTCTTGATCAGCAGGTGTTCAACTTACTAATTTTTCAATAAGGATCGTCGTGTGAAATAAATTATCTTTTTTAGAATAGTATGTTCTAAGTTTTCCTTCGATAATAACTTGGCAGTTTGGATTAGTTTCAATAATTTTAGCTAATTGACCAGCAAGTGGACGGTTAGCATAAGCTGAGAAAGAGTTAACTGATTTAAATTTGTTAAAAACTCTTTCTTGCTTAATATTTAAGAAGTAACCACCTTCTTCTTTATTTTTCCCTCATGAACTTCTTGTTACAGTTCCTTCTAGAATAACTTTATTTAACATACTTAATCTCCAATAATTTATATATTTTTTAATTTAAAAGATTTTATTTAAATATTTTTTTCACAACCTCAGTTTTAAGTATAATGAATATATAATATTCATTAACTATGCAGATTTACAATAAAACTCAAATTAATGAAATTGCTTTGGCTTTAAAAGATGGTAAGGCTGCTATTTTGCCGACCGACACGGTGTGAGGAATAGTGAGTCTTAACGAACTAAGAATCTATCAAATTAAAAAACGACCCCTAACAAAGAAGTTATGCAAATTTGTCGACTCTGTCGATGCAATAGGCCTACCTTCTTTTTTAGCAGATGCCATTAGACCATTTATGGAAGGACCATTAACTGTCGTTTGAAAAGGTGTTAGTTATCGTGTACCTCATTGCTCATATTTAATTGATTTGATCCATCTTACAGGACCGCTTTATCAATCATCAGCAAATATTTCTGGACGCCAACCAATCATTATGTCACAGCAAGCTGCTGTGGAATTTCGTGACTCTTTAAATTATTTAATCATTGTTGATAACTCACCATGAGAACAAGCAGCAAATATGCCTTCAACTGTTGTTGATCTTGATCAAATGGTTGTTGTCCGCGATGGGCCAGTTGATGGCCATGCAGTATTGGCAGCAATTAATGCATTAAAGGAGCAAAAATAATGAAATTCAAGTCATTCATGAACGCACACAGTGCGTTAGTTAAAGACGTTGTAATCAGCACGTGTCTAGTTGGTGCAACCGCTGGAATTGTTTTTGGCATTTCAGCTGGAACATTCAAAATTAACTATATGGATTTAACTGATTCACAAGCTAGATTAGCGGCTTTTAATAATCCCGCTAACAACTATACTGCGGAAAAAGTTTATTCAGCATGAAACATGAAAGAAACAAAAACCGATGCTGGAATTATTGATGCTGCTCCTGCTCCAACTGATCGTGATGTAACAAATGAATATTGAAAATCATTACATGGTGATGCTCCAAGATTAGATGTTAATGAAGAAGCAATGAAAGTTGATGATCAACACCCTTTTGGTGTTGCGTTAGATCCAACTACTGATGCTCAAGCAATAATAAACCGTTATAACTACACTGCAATGATTCTTGATGGTTCAACGCATACAAATCTTGATCGTTCCTTCAACCAATCACTTTATAGTGGTTTAATTGATTTTAATCGTAATTACTCTGTACCATATGTTAATTCCGATAAGGAAGAAGACCCAACTAAGAACTTTGTTGCTCACTCATACCGTCCTGCGCAAGACAACACTACTGAATTTATCAATATCTATTTATCAACTTTTGACCGACACTATGTTTTAGGTTTAGCTGGTTTTAACCATGCAACACCATTAAATGCATTAATGACCCACAAGCCTTCATCAACTCCTGGTCATTTTGAAGCCGTTGCTTCACATGCTAATGCTACAACCAACAAAATGTTAAATGGACGGGGAATGATTTTAATTGATTCCAACGTTGCTAATAACCAATGTGTTAGTTCAGCAGAATTTAGAGCTGACCAAGGTGCTTTCTTAAGTGCTTTATCAACTTGTATGTATTTCTATCACAACCTTGATATATACCATAACAAATACCAAAATTTATCAGTTGGTATTATGGGTGGTGTACAAATCCCAACTGTAAATATTTATCTTGGTGGTTTCCAACGTGGTGTTGAATTGTTCAATTCAATTGTTTTAACAAACATTGTCAATGATGGTGCACAAGTAGCCTTTAATCTTGTACCAGAAAAAGCTGATGATCAATATTTCCAATCTTGCTACAACACTTTCATGACATTATTAGATCATAGTCGTTATGGTGATGAAATTAAACCATTATTAGGTGATGAATCTAATTGAACTACATATGAAGAACAATATATGAACCAATTGCATGATGAATACCAAATTCGTTTAATCAAGCTTGGTAATATTGCTACACACTTCACTGGTTCATTTGCTGCTGGTGATGCTATTGGTATGACTAAACAATTCTTGAACCGTGGTGCTCAAGCTTTGCTTGTTGTTGGTGGTCCACAATCAGTTGATGCTGCTCAAGAAATTAAAAATCAAAACTCTAATTGTATCTTAATTGGTGTTGACACATCAATGGAAGATAGTGACTATCAAAGATTACATGCTGGTTGTACAACTGGTGAATATAACAAAGACGATCCATGACACGACCGTTCTGTTGGAGCTGATGGTTCTCGTTCTGCTCAAGCTAATTCAATTATTAAATTTTCAGCTTTAAAAGATATTCGTAATACTACTCAAAGTATGACACAATTAATTGCGTCAGGAAAGCATTGAGATATTACATCTCCAGCTTGAAAACATCAATATGATCCAGATTATAGAATTGATCCTGATCATCCAGATAAAGTTTTTATTGTTGATCTTGCTGATGATGATGTTATTACTAAAAAACCTCTTGCTGATGATCCAACATCATGAATAATTGAAAAGTTCAATGCTACTGCAGCAGGTCAAAAAGGATTCACTAATGATACAGAATCATTAATTATTCCAACATCTTGGGTTGATCAAGATGGTAATGTTAATAATGTCGTTGATATTAAACCAAGTGATGAAATGAAAGCTGCTGGCGATTGTGTATTTGATGAACTAAAACATGTTAAAAATATTGCTTTTGAATATGATGGTGCAATTAATGAACCAAATTTACACATTTCAGCTAATGCTTTTAAAGGAAATACTACTCATGGTGAGCTTCCTACAACAATTGTTAGATGCATTGACCTTTCAAAATTAACAAACTTAGAAAAATTCTCTGCAGATATTGGCGCATTTGTTGATTTCCAACGACCAAAAAATGATGGTGGTGTATTATGCCTTTTAAAACGTGGTATTGCTGCTCATGATAAAGATAATTTTGCCGATCAACTTGGTAATGCTGGATTAAAAGATTGATATTTCTTAGGTCCAGATATGGAAAAGAGTATCTGTAGTATTGGTTTCCAAACTTGTGGTAATATTCAAAATGGAATGGTTTCCATTTCATGAGATGGTTTCCCACAATTAATTGATGCATTATCACACATTCAATATAATTTTGACATTAGTCAACCACCAATTAATTTAGCTCAAGCATGAAAGACAAGTGTTAAAGAATACTTCGACACATTATCACAAGCTGCCAAAGCAGTTATTCCTCTTGACTACTATAATCCTGCTACACAAACAGGTGAAGTTGTTGAACTTGATAATTTAAAATCATATAAACGAGCTAAACAAAATGGTGATCCAACACTTTTATATAGTCAATATAAAACAACAATCGGTATTTTAGGTTCATTGCTTAATAGAGCATTATTGGAATTTGATGGAAGAACAACAATTTATTACGATGAAGTCAATAATAAATTCATCACTATTCCAGATGATCGTTATGTCACTATTTCAATCTTGCAATGACTAGAATGAAATATGTATGTTATTGGATAAGGAGGTAGATAATGAAACTAAAAGATAAAACTACCACCTTAAGAAAAGGTAAATATGCAATTTCCATGAAGAATGTTACCAAAACATTTTTAGGTGGAAAGATCATTGCTAATAGCAATGTTAATATTGATGTTAAATGAAATGAAATTCATGCCATCTGTGGTGAAAACGGTGCTGGTAAATCAACATTAATGTCAATCTTATTTGGTTTATACAAACAAGATTCTGGTGAAATATATGTTGCTGGACAAAAAGTTGAATTTAAAAATGCTATGCAAGCAAATGCTGCTGGTTTAGGAATGGTCCACCAACACTTTAAGTTGGTTTTAGCATTTAACTTATTACAAAATATTATGCTTGGTGCCGAAACAACTAAGCATGGTTTTTTGGATGAACAAGCATCAATTACTAAAATCAATAAGATTTGTAATGAATATGGTTTTAAGATAAACTTAAAACAAAAAACATCTGAAGCATCAGTTGGAACACAACAAAAAGTTGAAATTATTAAACTATTGTTCCGTGGTGCAGAAATATTAATCTTTGATGAACCAACTGCCGTTTTATCTGATGATGAAATTGCTGGTTTTTTAGAAATGCTTCGTACCTTAAAGAAACAAGGTAAAACCATTATTTTAATTTCACATAAACTAAATGAAGTTCTTGATGTTGCTGACACAATTACTGTTTTACGTAAAGGTGTAACTATTGGTACATATCCACGTAAATCAGTTGATACTGCTAAATTAGTTGAATTAATCGTTGGACGTAAAATGGTTGAAAACCCAAATAATTTGAGTTTTGAAAATAAGTTGTCACCAATCATTAAGATTGAGCATTTAAAGATGCACAAACAAAATGATAAAGACTTACCAGCAATTTATGATTTATCATTAAATATTAATTCTGGTGAAATTGTTGGTATTGCGGGAATTGAAGGTAATGGCCAATCAGAGCTTGCTTTAGCATTAGCTGGTATCCAACATCCAGATGGTGGAAAGATAACCTTCTATGTTTCTGGTCTTGATACAGACATTACCAAAGAATCACCAAAGATTATTTCGCGTTTAGGTTTAAGTCATGTTCCTGAAGACCGACATAAATATGGTTGCATCTTGGATGAGACTGTTGCTTTCAACTTAGTTTGCAACCAAGTTCATCGGGAAATGTTTAGCCGTTTTGGTTTCTTAAAATTAAGAGAAATTAACAACAATGCTAATAACTTATGTACTAAGTTTAATATCTTGGGTGCAAATAAAGGAAAGGCAAAGTTCCGTTCTTTATCTGGTGGTAACCAACAAAAAGTAGTTGTTGCTCGTGAATTATCAAAACCACATTCAGTGATTGTCATGGTTCAACCAACACGTGGTTTAGACGTTGGAGCAATTAACAGTATTCACGAATACATATTAAAAGAAGCTAAAAAAGGTCGAGCGGTTATCCTTATTAGTTATGAATTAGATGAAATCTTAAAGATTGCATCACGTGTGGTTGTAATGGACCATGGTGCAATTGTTTATGATGGTCTAAAGACTGACACTGATCGTCAAACAATTGGTAAGTTCCTAATGCGAACGGAACAAGCTGATATGAAAGGAGGTAACTAATGCAAACATCTCTTTTCAAAGAAAAGCTTAGTCATCATTGACAAAAGATTGTTCATTCTGATGTTCGTCAATCAATGACTAAAAAAATTGTTGCCACGATAGTAGCAATTACCATTGCTTTCTTTTTAGCATTGATAATTGCTTGCTCAGTGTGTGATGCATGACCAAAATTTGGTGATGTAATTAAAACTATCTTCACCTCTGGTTATCAAGAACAATTCCATAATACATTATTTAGCAATATGACGATATTAATCGTCGGTGGATTATCATTTGTTTTTGCTTATAAAGCTGGATTATTTAATATTGGTATCTCTGGACAAATGATTATGGGTGGAACCGTTGGAACCATTATTTGCCATTTATGCAAGATTCCAGCTGGAGCTAACCAATTTGTTGTCATTATTGCAAGTATGATAGCCGGAGCATTTATTGCCGGAATCATTGGTGCATTAAAAGCTTACTTAAGAGTCCATGAAGTAGTTTCATCAATTATGTTTAACTGAATTATCTACTTCATGTCAGTTTTGACTTTAGCTAATTTACCAATCCCCCATGATGCATCTAATCTTAACACTGATGCACCAGCTGATGCATTATTGTTAAGAATGAATGGTGAAAGTTTTATTCCTTTAATAATCATTACAGGAATTGTCATTATCATAATGGTGGTAATTCTTAATTATTCTGTATTTGGTCGAAAATTAAGAGTAACAGGTTTAAGTAATACTGGAGCATTAGCATCTGGTTACAATATTAAGGCAAATATGATTGCCTCAATGGCAATTTCTGGTTTACTAGCTGGATTACTAGGAGCAATGTTATATTGTGGATTTGCTCCAAATATGCCAGTTACTGCTGCTGCAAAAGCTATTCCACAAGAAGGATTTAATGGTATTTCAGTTGGATTAATTTCAATGTGCAATCCAATTGCAACTGTTCCTGTTTCATTATTCTTCTCAATGGTTAAGACATCAGTTAGTGATTTACAAATGCTTGGTATTGATAACCATATTTCTGATATCGTCTTTGGTATTATTGTTTATGGCGCAGCAGCAATTGCTCTATTCTTAAACCTTAAACCATATTGATTAACTTTAGAAATCATTCGTGGGAAAAACTACAGTCGAATTAAGCATGAAAAAAATATGACAAGCATTGAACTTTTAAGTTTGTCTGGTGATCAGTGTTCAACACTAAAAAAATACTATGTTTTCTATAAAAAACATGGTAAAGTTAAATCATCATTACGTTATCCTCTTATTGCTCGGATCAAGATGATTTGAGCAAATATCTGTTATGGATTTGTCACTGTTCATGCTAACTGCCGTGTACGACAAAACAAACGAAAAGATATCATCACATTAGAAAAATTCTATCGCCAAGAAATGGCACACTTTGTTGTGAAAAAAGGTCAATTAATCATTGACAAAGAACAAAAATATCACGGTGGATGATGATTAAAATTAGATGATGAAAGAGTTAATTCTCCTAAGACAAAATCAATTTTATCAGCTAACTGTGGTGTAAATTTTGCTCCAGGATTATTTAATACATTAAAGGAAATGAACTCATATTTAAAAGCTCATCCATTTAATAATCGTGAAATACGTTTAGTAAGTAAATTAGCTTACTTGCAAAACATTCGTAGTGGTTTAAGTTACCGAATTGGTATTACTAAACAAAACAAATTAACTTACTTCACTTTCATGCAAACAAAAAAACAAGTCCAAGAAATTGGTTTGGATGAAATTCATTCACGCAAACAATTTAATCTTGCTCATAGTGCTTACTTCCGTGCATATCACAAAACATTGCAAGCAGTAAACAAACACTATGAACAAATGTTCAAAACATTTACACGTAAACAACCATTAAATACAATTGGAATTCGATTTGATTCAACAACATTGGCAAATCTATACTTACGTAATTTAAAAGAAGAAGTATCACAAATTGCTCATTTGATTAATAGTCCATTATCAAAAACACAATTGGAAGAAGTAACACAATTAGTTGCAAAGATCAATAAAGCAAAAATGAATATTGCTGATAATCAACGACAAATTGATAAAATTCAATCAGAAATGAAGCACTTTGATAAAAATAATATTAATTATCAAAAAAATATTAAAAGTGACATAAATAAATCTAAAATATATAATAATAATATAATTAATGAAAGAAAGTATATAACTAAGCTTCAATCAAAGATAAATACAATGGTTTCTAACGCACGCAGTGTGGAAGAAACATACGAAACACAAAAATGACTAGCGCGTAAAAATGCAAATGAAAAAGCGCGCAAGAAATTAGAAAAGATTGCAGCTAGGAAAGGTATATAAAAATGACAGACGAAAAAAAGCGAAGACTTAGACGAGCAAAAGCCGACATTCTTGACTATGAAGAAGAGGCTAAGAATAAAAACAAAAAGGTTGATGAAGATAGAAAACGTGAAATCTTAATCAGTCGTGCACTACAAGCTAGTGCATATGCTCATGCCATTGATGCAGAACGTGATGCTGAATTCTATGCTCAACATCAAGCTGAAAAAGCAAAACGTGCTGAACAAATGAAAAAACAACAACGTTTGAATGCTATCAAGCGTGCTATTGCCGAACAAAAAGAAAGAGAACGTCGTGCTGCTGAAAAAGCAAAGCGTGAAACGGCTGCACTAAAAGCTGAAGCAAAGAAACAAGCTGAAAAAGAAGCTAAAGCTAGAAAAGCTGCGCAAATCGAAATGATGGCGCAACAAAAAGAAGCACGTAAACGTGCTAGAGCTAAAGCTCGTGAAATTAAAAAAGAAAATAGAGCTGTTTTAATTGAACAAAAAATTCAAGCTCGTGAAGCTGCTCACCCAGAATGAGCTGCTCGTGCTCGTAGTAAAGCTGCAAAAGTTGCTGCTAAGACTCGTGCTAAACACCAAGCTATGGAAGAAAAGATGCAGATAATGCGTCAAAAAGCTGCAAGAAGAGCAGCTCGAACGCGTTCTGCAAATGCTCGTAGAGAAGAAAATTGAAGACAAAGAGCTACTAAAACTAAAGCCAAGATTGATGCTCGTAAAGAGAAAGAAGACGAAGCCCGAGCGGCAAAAGCCGCTCGAATTCGTGAAGCTAAACTTCGTCAAAGAAAAGCCGAAGAAAGAAGAGAAGAAATTCGTCGTCGTAGAGCTGCAATAAGGGCTGCTAGAACAAGAGAAGCTAATGCTCGTAAAGCAGCAGCTAGAGCTGCTAAAGCAAGAGCTGAAAGGGAAGCTATTGCAGAAAAAAGACGTGAAGCCGCAAGAAGAGCTGCTGCTGAAAGAAGAGCTGCTATCGAACGTGCAAAACGTGAAGCACAAGAACGTCGTGAAGCTGCTTTAAGAGCTGAACAAGAAAGAAAAGAAGCTGCAGCAAGAGCTGCTGCTCAACGTCGTGCTGAAGCTAAAGCTGCTGCTGAAAGAAGATCAGAAGCTGCAAGAAGAGCTGCTGCAAAGCGTCGTGCTGAAGAAGAACGTGCTGCTGCTGAACGTGCAAAAGCTGCTGCTAAGCGTCGTGCTGAAGAAAAACGTGCTGCTGAAAAACGTGCAAAAGCTGCTGCAAAGCGTCGTGCTGCTGCAAAACGTGCTGAAGAAAAACATCAAGCTGAACTAGCACGTGCTGCTGCTAAGCGCCGTGCTGAAGAGAAACGTGCTGCTGCTAAACGTGCAAAAGCTGCTGCTAAACGTCGTGCTGCTGCAAAACGTGCAGAAGAAAAACATAAAGCTGAACTAGCACATGCTGCTGCTAAGCGTCGTGCTGCCGCAAAACGTGCAGAAGAAAAACATCAAGCCGAACTAGCACATGCTGCTGCGGTAAAAAAAGCTGCTGCTGAACGTGCTGCTGCAAAACGTTCAAGAGCTGCTCAAAAAGCCGCTAGAACACGTGAACTTAATGAACGTAGACAAGAAAGAATTCGTGAGGCTGCAGCTAGAAAAGCTGCAAAAACACGTGCTCGTGCTGCTTGAAATGAAGCTCATACACTTGAAGCTAGACAAGCTCGTGCTAAACAACGTAAATTAGAAAGAGAAGAAGCAAGAACAAAGAATGCTGCATTTAAGAAGCAACGTGAACAACTTTGAATCAAGCTACAAAGAGAAAAAGAAGAAAAACGTCGTATTGCCATAATCAATAAGGCTAAGGCTAAACAACTTGCTGATGAGCAAAAAGCAGCAGATGCTGAAAAACAATCTAAGTTTAAAATTCGACGTGAACGAGCAAAAAATGCTGCTTATGCTTTAAAACTTGCAAGACAACGCGAACAAGCTAAGATTGATGCAGAAAGAGCTGCAAGAAGAGCTGAAGAAAAAGAACAAGCTCGTTTAGCAAAAGAACGTCAACGTTTACGTGACGAACAAGCAAAACAACATCGTCTTGAAGAACAAGCTAAGATTGATGCTAAGATTGCTCAAACTAAATCAAAACGTGCTGAAGCTAAAGAACAACGTCGTGCTGCTAGAGCAAAAGCTCGAGCAGAAAAACTTGCCTTTAGACAACAACGTGCTCAATTGAAATTTAAATTAAAACAACAACAAGAAGCTCAACGCCGTGCTGATGAAATGAATCAAGCTAAAGCTGATCAAGTTGCTGCAAGACGTGAAGTTCTTGAAGCGCAACGTGATTCACGTCGTGAAGTACGTAAAGAACAAGAACGTAATATTGCCTTTGCATTAAAGATTGAACAAGAACGTAAAGAAGAACAATTACGTGCTCTAAGAGAACATCGTCGTGAAAAAGCTCGTATTCAATTAGAACGTGCTAAAGAAGAAGAACGAATCATCAAAGAAAAGGCTGATCGTACAAACGATATTGAACAAGCTAAAGTTGATGAACAAAAAGCAGAAGCTAAAGCAAGACGTGCTGAAGCACGAGAACAAAAACGTGCTGCAAAAGCAAAAGCTAAAGCTGAAAAATTAGCTATTAAGATGCAACGTGAACAATTACGTATTCGTCTACAAAAAGAAAAAGACGAACAACGTCATTCTGAAGAAATTGCTCAAGCAAAAGCTGACAAGATTGCTGCTGAAAAATCAATTATTGAAGCACAAAATGATTCTCAATTAGAAATTAATAAAGAATTAGAAAAGAACAAACAATTAGCTCAAGAACTTGCAAGACAACAAGGTGTTGAACAAGTTAAAGCTGAAGTTGATGTTAAAATTGCTGAAGCTAACGAAGATTCTCGTTTAGCTCTTGAAAAAGATCGTATTCGTAAAGAAAAAGCAAAAGAATTCCGAATTGAACAACAAGCAAAAGTTCAAGCACACCGTGCTCAAGCTAGAGCAATGCGTGCTGAAGCTAAAGAACAACGTCGTGCTGAACGTGCTAAAGCTAAAGCTGCTAAGGCTGAAGCTAAAGCTGCAAGAAAAGCAGCAAAACGTGCTGCTAAAGAAGCAAAACAAGCACAAAAGAAAAACGCAGAAGTGGCTGATACACTAGGATTGTAATATGGGCGATTTAGGAACCTTATTAGATTTAACTTTCCTATTTACCGCAATATTGCTAGCAGGTGCCCTATCGGGGTATTTATCAGAACGTGCAGGGATTGTTAACCTAGGAATTGATGGAATGATGTGTGTTGGTGCCTTATTCTTTGGCATCTTCTCATCAACCGCATTTTGAGGTGGCACTCCACACTTTGCAACAATCATTGTTGCTTTATTATTAACCATGATTTGTACAATGATCATGGGAGCGATGCATGCATTTGTGTGCATTCATTTACGGGCTGATCATACCATTGCTGGTACAGCAATCAATTTAGTCGGTTTAGCTCTTGCAACATTTTTAAACCCAACATTGGCTCACCGTTTATACCCTGGTCAATCTTATTCCAGCATTATGTGTCAATATAATTCATGCTTGCCAATTGGTAACTCATTATTTGGTAGCAGCATAATTATTTTCTTTGCTGTATTGGCGATTGCTATTGCAATCTTTGTTGTAGTTAACAAAACCAAAATTGGTTTAAGATTTAGAGCGGTTGGTGAAAACCCTAATGCTGTCGATGCCCAAGGTATCTCTGTATTTAAATACCAATGAATTGCGGTATTGCTTTCATCAGCAATGGCCGGACTTGCTGGTGGTATCTTCCTATTTAATGTGAAGATGTTTAACGGAACAGTACAATCAATGGGATATTTATCATTAGCTATCCTTATTACTGGTGGATGAAGAGTACCAAAGATTGCGGTCTTTGCTTTAGTCTTTGCAATGTTTAATGCTGCAGCAAACACTACAACATTAACTCAATTAGGCATTCCGCAATTAGTAGTGTTCTCTATTCCATATCTAATTACATTAATAATATTATTATTCTCTGGGCGAAAGAATCTCGCCCCGGCCCACTCGGGAATACCGTTTGAAAAAGGAATGAGGTAAATTATGAAACATGTAAAACATCCAGTTATTAACTATCAATTAACATTAATGCGTGATAAAAACGCTAACAGTCAATTATTCCGTAGTTGTTTAAGAACTGTTTCTTATTATTTAGCGGTCCAAGCCACTAGTGATTTAAAAGAAAAAGATATTCCAATTGAAACACCAATTTGTAAAATGGTTGGTAAGAAACTAGCTGATAAGGTTGTCTTAGTACCAATCTTAAGAGCTGGTCTTGGTATGGTTGATGCATTTAGAGAAATGATCCCTAATGCACGAATCGGTCACATTGGTTTATATCGTGATGAAGTAACGCACCGACCAGTGCATTACTATTGTAAGATGCCAACTACAATTAAAGGTGGAACTGTAATCTTACTAGATCCAATGTTAGCTACTGGTCACTCTGCTGGTGACGCAGTTGATATGATTAAAAAATTTAAACCAAAACGTATTATCTTTGTATCAATTGTTAGTTGCCCTGAAGGAATTAAATATTTTGAGAAACAACATCCAGATGTTAAATGCTATACAGCAGCCATTGATAAAAAATTAAATAAAGACAAATATATCGTTCCTGGTCTAGGTGATGCTGGAGATCGAATCTTCGGAACAAAATAAAAGAGGAAAGCCTCTTTTTTTTATTTAAATATTTAATTTACATATATAATAAATAAACCATATTTTAATTTTTATGGTTACAACCGCACTAAATAAGATTAAGTTCTGAATAGGGAGTCATGAAAGGATATAAATTATGTTTGCAATATTTCAAACAGGTGGCAAACAATATAAGGTTTCATTAAAAGATGAAATCTATGTTGAAAAACTTGAAGCAAAAGCAAAAGATAGTATTACTTTTGATCAAGTTTTAATGATTGATAGCAAAATTGGTAAACCTTATTTAGCTGGAGCAAAAGTTGTTTGTGAAGTTTTAAAACAAGGTAAAGCACCAAAAATTGTTAATATTAAACACCTTCCCCAAAAACACCACACTCACAAGACAGGTCATCGACAACCATATACAAAATTGGTAGTTAAAGAAATAATTGGTTAATGATTAAGATAACATATACAAAAAATTCTATTAGCTTAACTGGTCATGCATGTCAAGCTCCTAAAGGAAAAGACATTGTCTGTGCTGGAATAAGTGCCATCTTCTTTGGTTCATTATCATGGTTCAAAGCAGAAGATATCACATTAGTTTACAACAAGAAAGTTAATGGTGTGAAATTAGAATTAGTTAACAAATCAAAACAAAATCAAGCTTATATCGCTTTAATTGTGAAACAATTAACACCAATGGCATATGATTTCAAAAAATACATTAAATTAAGTAAAGGAAAATAATATGAAAAAGATAAATTTACAATTCTTTGCCTCTAAAAAAGGAGTAGGTTCAACTAAAAATGGTCGTGATTCTAATCCGAAATTTTTAGGAGCTAAAATTCCTGATGGAAAAGTAGCTAAAACTGGACAAATCATCTACCGTCAAAGAGGAACAAGAGTTTATCCTGGTAAGAATGTTGGTATGGGAACAGATCACACACTATTTGCTTTAAAATCTGGTGTTGTTAAATATACTAGATTTGACAACAACAAACGTAAAGTGAGTGTTATCGAAAAATAAAAAAGGCTGGATAAATCCAGTCTTTTTTAATGGTGCCGAAGATCGGAATCGAACCAACAACCTACTGATTACAAGTCAGTTGCTCTGCCTGTTGAGCTACTTCGGCATTTTTTAATACTCTAATAATTATAACAATAATTCAATTATACAAGGAAAAATATGTATAATGATTACGCCTTATATATTATTTTATATAAGTTTATATATTATCTAATATATAAAGCCTCTATGCTACTGAGCTATGTAGCAAATATCCCAAGGAGACTATATATAAATGACTAACTATGAAATTATGTTAGTTGTTGATGGCAATAAATCAGCTGCAGATGCTGATGCTGTTTCAACTAACTGCCAAAAACTTTTAAAAGGTACTAAGGATCTTAAAGAAGAAAAATTAGGCCTTAAGAAAATGGCATATAAGATTAACGGATGTTCACAAGCATACTACTATGTGTTAAATTTTGCTTGTGACAAACCTGAAATCATTCGTGAATTTAACCGATTAACATTGATTAACAAAGATGTGTTAAGATTTTTAATTATGAATCTAGAACACAACTATGGTTATCGTGCAATTCACAACGAAAAGAAGGTAGCTCGTAGTCAAAAGAAAGCAAAGATCTTTGCTGATAAGCAAAAGAAATTTGAAGAACTTATGGCTGCTAAGAAAGCTGCTGCAGCCGCTGAACTAGAAGCAAAAGCTGAAGCTAGAGCTGCAAAAGAGAAAGAAGCAAAAGATGAATAAGGTCTTTTTAGTTGGTAACTTAACTGCTGATCCACTACCAAAGCAAACATCAACAGGTAAAACATTAGTTAACTTTACTGTTGCATGTAATGACAACATCCAAGGTAAAGATCATACTAACTTCTTTAACTGTGTTGCTTGAAATCAACAAGCTAACTACTTATCAACTTATGTTAAGAAAGGTGATACAGTAGCAATTGACGGACGTTTAAATAAACGTAGCTATGTAAATAAAGAAGGACGTAATGTTAATGTTATTGAAATAGTTGTTGATAGTATTAAAACAATTGTTAAACGTTCTAAAGGCGCAGATCAAGAAGAATTAGTATCAGTCAACGACAACTTTGCCACAAAGATTATTGATACTGAAGGTGACTTCACTAAACCAAACCAACCTAAGAAGGTTGATGATGGTCTAACTGAACTAGACTGGATCAATGAAGAGGAAAGCAAATAATTATGGCTATTGATAGACAGGAAGCTTCGCTAAAAGAAAGATTGTTAGAAAAAATGAACAAGCAAGTTGCTGAACTGCAATACAAGATCGCTTGTGCACAAGAAAGACATGCTAAGAAGCAACTTAAGAAAGAATTTAAAGCTCTTAAGAAAGAACGTGCTGATGTAATCAGACAAGTTAGAGCGATTAGAAAATACAATCAAGCAGATCTTGGTTCAAGAATCAAAACAATAGCAAATAATGGTATGAAAATTGCCGAAGCAAAATCAACAAAAAAAGTAAAAGAATTAGAAGGTAAATAATTATGGAAAAACGTACAAATAAAAGAAATAAAAAACGTGTTCTTAAGAAAAGACCATGTGTCTTATGTGCTCGTGGTATCGATTATGTTGACTATAAGGATGTTGAATTACTACAACGTTATTTAACACCAAGTTGCAAAATCGTTCCACGTCGTGTTTCTGGTCTATGCCAAAAACACCAAAGAATGATTGCTAATGCAATCAAGAGAGCAAGAATCGTTGCTCTATTACCATTTGTTAAGACTTACGAATAATGAAATTAATATTGTTGCAAGATGTAAAAAATGTTGGAAAGAAAAACCAAACCATCGAAGTAAAAGATGGTTATGGTAATTTCTTATTAAGCTCTGGTAAAGCTATTGCTTGCTCTGATAAAGCAAAAGAAATTGTTGATAAACAAGTTGCAGCTGAAAAGCAAGAATATGATTACCAAGTTAAGCAAGCAACAATGCTTAAGAATAAAATTGAAGCAATTACATTAGAGTTTACTCTAAAAACAAATCATGGCCAAGCTTTTGGTAGTATCTCTAATAAACAAATTATTGAACAACTAGCACAACACAATATTAAGATCGATAAGTTTATGCTAGTTGATGCAACAAACTCATATGGACTAGGTCGTCATCGTCTTGGTATTAAATTACATAAAGATGTAATAGCCTATGTCACAATATCAATTACAGGAGAATAATATGGCTAAACAAACTGTTGATAATTACATTGTTAAATGTGAGAAAGAAGTATTAACCACTATCTTCAATGATCCAATCACTGTAGAAGAATGTGTTACTTCTTTAACACAAAAAGATTTTATCGATGAAAAGAATGCTTTATTATATGGAGCAATCTTAGAAATCCATTTAGGCCATTTAAAACAAATCAATAAGAATACTGTTACTGATTACATTGCTAACAATGTACAATGACAATTTACTAATTGACAAGCATATCTTGAAGAAATTAGTTCAGGCTTTGCTTATGAAGATGATTTAAAAGCAAATATTGAAATTATTAAGAACTCAAGTATTAAACGTCAATTAGATAACTTCTCACAACGTGTAATTAACACCAAGATTGACTTTGCACAATATGATAACCAAATTGCTCAATTAGAAAATGAATTCCTTGACATTACTCAATCTAAACATACTGATCGTCTAGCTCCAATTGATACAATTGCCGATCAATATCTTGATCGAGTAAATAAATTACGTCAACGTAAGCAAGATATTACTGGTACGCCAGTTGGCTTTAGTGAAATTGATAAAGTAACTAATGGTTTCCAACCAGGAGACTTAATCATTCTAGCTGCTCGACCAGGTGTTGGTAAAACCGCTATTGCACTTAACTTTTTAAACAATGCTGCAAGATCAATTCGTGAAAATAAAACAAGTGAAAAAGATCGTGTTGTTATTTTCTCATTAGAAATGGGTAAAGAACAACTATGTCAACGTTTAGTAAGTATGAATGCCTGAGTTGATGCATCAGCATTACGTTCAGGTAAAATGACTGACACACAATGATCTAAAGTTCAATCTTCGATTGAAGATTTAAAAACATTACCAATTTTAATTGATGATGAAGCTGTTTCAATTGTTGATATTCAATCTAAATTAAAACAATTAAAAAGTGAATACAACATTAAACTAGTTGTTATTGATTATTTACAATTAATGAAAGGTCCAGCATTAAAGAACACACAAGTTAATCGTCAACAAGAAGTTTCAACAATTTCAAGAATGATTAAATTGTTAGCAAGACGTATTGAGGCACCAATTGTTGCTCTAGCTCAATTATCAAGAGCAATTGAAATACGTGGAGATAATGCTTATCCAAAATTATCTGACCTTCGTGAATCTGGTTCTTTGGAACAAGATGCAGATATTGTTTGCTTCTTGCATAAAATTGAATTACCAGAAAATACCCAAGAGGGTATTAAAGCTGCTGGTCCAAAGGAAGTTCCAGAAATTTTATCAGTTGACTTTATGATTTCAAAACACCGTAATGGTGCATTAAAAAATATTCGTTTATCAATGAATACTAAATATGGTAAATTCTATGGTAACGAAGATGGAGGTAACCAATAATGAAAAAGATTGGAAAAATATTAATGGGGAGCTTAGCCCTTCCAACTGTTGCTGTCCCTATGACAACATTAGCTAGTTGTGGTCAAGCATGAGGACATGCCACACCAATGTATATCGGTTCCATGGAAAAAGGCCCATATGCAAGCTTAGAAACAAATCATTATCTTGACCGTGATGGTGTAGATATCGTAAGTTATCTACAAGATAACTATACCGTTCAAAAAAGCTCTAATGCTAATTATGGTTATTCAACTCCATATAAGTTTGTTGATGACAAAGAAGTTAAACAACCAGAACCGTTGGGTTGAGAACCTGCTAACGTTGGTTGATATACATCTAGTGATGGTGCATTTGTTACATCAGCTAAAGATGAATGAAAAGAAGGTGAAGAAACTAAATCAGCAGTCAGATACAATGCACGAAATGCTACATTATCACAAAACATTGATTATGTTTGTTCAATTGGTTCAACTATCTCTTCATACATCGATCTTGCATTAAATTATAGTACAACACAAGTACATGATAATAATGTTGACTGTGATGAAGATATCAAAACTGCTTGAGGTGGTCAACTTAACCACGGTGAAAAAGGTGGTTCTACAAAAGAACAAAATAATAAATTCTATGAATTTATGTTTGCTTTAGCAAATCTTGTCAACACTGAAGATGGAAAAAATGTTGCAATGTTAAAAACATCTCATGTTAACTTTGAATTCAACACAATGCCATTGCCATCTTACTCTTTTTCTCCTCAAAATCGTCTAGACTTTAGTAACTCATTTAAGAATCTTCTTGAAGGAAATGCTGCTGTTTGAACTCAATCTAGCCCAAGTCAAACTTTACGTTACTACACTAAAGCTTCTGATGTTCAAACTGAAAAAGTAAAAGAAGGCGATGATGAAAAAGAATACAAATACATCAATTACACATATGAATATGTTCCAGTTATCATCCACACTACTGAATACAAGAAAACATATTTAAATGTTTCTAAGAAGGCTAACTCATATTTAGTGAATGATTATTATGCAAATGACAATGATGTTACTAAAACTGTTGGTAACTTATGAAAAGGTAAGCATGGTATCCATAACTATACAGATATTGAAGATACTGATGCAGTTCCATCATATAAGGAATATGAATTAAATGTTCAAGAAAATCCTAAACAAGTAACAACTGCTAAAGACGAACGAATTGAAGGTGAACAAATACACGGTTGTGATTTCATTGGTTTAATGAGTTACAGTATTAATCTATATAATGCTGATGCAGAAAAACAAATCACTGAAAATCACCCTGAAAGAAATAGTGCTATAATCCTAGGATTAAATTATCTTTTCCCAGCATATTTAATTGATTTATATGGTGATGAATTATATAAAGATCTTAAGACTGATGGGCCAAAGGTATTTGATCGAAGCAAAATAGAAAATCACAATCTATCTTTATTGAACCTATGAAACCGTTCAAGCAAAGAAGGCAAAAAGCCTCATGCTCGTGATTTAAATGAAGATAGTAAAAAACTATTACAATTCTTAACATACATGTTTGGAAATAATAGTAACCCGCTTAGCACAAACGACTTCCTAACTCCAGGGCAACCAATCTCTAAACAATAATAAGTAAAAGTATGCTATGCATACTTTTCTTTTTTATAATTAAGTTATGAATTGAAAACAATTTATTCAACAAGAAGTTAATAAAGATTATTTTTTGCAATTAATGAAATTTATTAATTCGCAAGGAAAAGATCATGAAATCTTTCCTGAACCAGAAAACTTATTTGCTTGTTTTCATTATTTTAATATTGAAGAAACTAAAGTAGTCATTGTTGGGCAAGACCCTTATCAAACACCTGGGTTTGCTAATGGTTTAGCTTTTGCTGTTAACCAAGGTGTACAAACGCCTAAATCATTAATCAATATTTTCAAAGAACTTAAAGATGATTTGGGGATAGAAAAAACAGATACTGAATTAAAAGATTGAGCTGCTCAAGGAGTTTTACTCCTTAACCGTGTCTTAACTGTTAATGAAGGACAATCTAATTCGCATAAAGGACATGGATGAGAAACATTTACCAATGAAGTAATTAAATTAGTCAATGAAAAGTGCAACAATGTCGTATTTGTTTTATGAGGCAACAATGCTCAAGAACTAAAACCATTAATTGATGAATCAAAACATTTAATTATTTGTTCATCGCATCCAAGCCCCCTTGGATACTATCGATCTTTTAAAGGATCAAAGCCTTTTAGTAAGATAAATCAATATCTAAAACAACATAATAAACAAGAGATTAAATGATAATTACAAGTAATTATCATTTTGACTTATAATAAGAACATAATAACTCCAAAATGCCAAAAGTAAATCGTCAAACAGCAGGAAAAGTTGGTCTATTTAGTGCTATTATGATAATCTTTAGCACTTTAATAGGTATTGGAATTTTCTTTAAAAACTTTTCAGTATTTAATAACAATCATGGCAACCCATGAGGTATTCTTATTTCATGAATAATTGCTATTATCCTTGTAATGTGTTCAGCCTTGTCCTTCTGTGAAATAAGTTCTTGCAAGACGAAATTTAAAGGTGAAGGACTTGGTGGTTGAGCACAAAGATTCTGTGGTCATAAGTTTGGTCGATATTCTAAAGTTGGCTATACATTATTCTTTTATGCCCTAGATACTTTTGTAGTAATGTTTTTTACTGGTGAAGCATTATTAAACTGCTTTGCTAATTTAGGTGGTGGAGCTGGACATGTTGATTTTGGTAAAGCAACAGTCTTCTATATTTTCTTAATTGGTGCAGCAATATATGCTATTTTTGCAATTGTCAATGTTGTTGCCAACAATGCAATGACAAAATTTAGTGATGCAGTTGGTATTATTAAATTCCTACCAATTATTGCAGTCGTTGTCCTTGGTATAACATTTGGTTCATTAAATAATGGTGGATTATGAAATGGTGAATGATTTAAACACACATCCGAGCAATATCATTCAACGCCTGATCTGGTCGGTATCATTATTTCATTACCATCAATTCTATTTATTTATGAAGGATATTTAATCATCGGTAATATCGCTGGGGATATGAAAAATCCTGAAAGGAATGTTCCATTAGCTGTAGTTATAGCAATCATTATTGCTGCTTGTCTATATGTCTTAATCACTGTTGGTTGTATCACTGCTGGAACTGGTAATGTTTATGAATTAATGGAATTCTGTTTTGGTGAAGGAACAGTATTAACTAATGTTTTCACAAACATTATGTCTGTCTTTATCTTTATTTCAGTATTGGGTGTTTTGAATGCAATGGTCTTTAGTGGAATGAGAGCATTCCAAAACAATTGTGAACGGGGAGAATTATTTAAATCAAGACAATTGCTTAAATTAAAACCAAGTAATAATTTATTTGCTGGAGCGGTTAGTTTATCAATCGTCATTTGTTTTTGATGAACAATGATGATCGTGCCATCTTGTATTCTTAATACCGATCGGATTATCGATGGAATGTCCAATATGATGATCTTAGCAATCTATGTTGTTTATGCGGTATTACTATGTTGTGGTTTAAATAATCGTAGAACAAATAAAGTAGAAGTTAGAAAAATCAAAGGTTTTAAAGTCTTTTGTTCAATAGCTATTATCACATGTTTCTTTATGATTTCATTCTGCTCAGTATACCAATTCATAATCAATCCAATTATTGGGGCAAGCAAAAATGGTTGAAATAGTGTCTATACTGATTGCGGTTGGGGACTATTTATCAATTGTAAATCTTCTTTAGTTCCATGACCAACCGATGAGAATGGATTCTTGCTTGGCTTTAACTATTGACAATCAATGCTAATATATTGAATTCTATTAGGTTTTACAATGGTTTGCCCACTAATTAATGATTTAATGATCAAATGATGGGATAAGTCAAATCACCAATGTTTGATCTGACAAAAACCTAAAAACGATATCGTTTTAATATAAAATAATAAAATTTATCTCTTATTTTTTTATAATATAAATAATTGATTATTATATGAAAGGAAAATTACATGCCTAAAGTTACGAAACAAACCGCAAGTAAGATTGGATTGTTTAGTGCGATCATGGTGATTTTTGGTGCTGTAGTAGGTATCGGTATTTTCTTCAAAAACTATTCAGTTTTTCGAGCAAATAACGGTAACTGAATCGGTGTATTAATATCCTGAGTTATTGCCATAATTATGGTATTGTGTATTGCTATTTCCTATGGGGAAATTGTCACCTGCAAGACTAAAAACAAATCTGAAGGTCTAGGTGGATGAGCAACACGATTCAATGGCCACCATTGAGGTCGCTTTACTAAGCTAATGTATACACAAGTATACTATCCAGTATTAACTTTTGCGATCTTATTCTTTACTGGTGAAGCTGCCCTAAACATTTTCGGTAGTCCAGGAATTATAGATGCTTTTGGTAAACCAACAACTCTATACATCTTCCTAATTGGTGGTGGATTGTTTGCCATTTTCATCATTCTTAACTATTTTGCGTCTAGAGGTATGACCTACTTCAGCAACGTTACTGGTATTATCAAGTTCTTACCATTAGCTGCTGTATGCATTCTAGGTATTATCTTTGGAATATTAAAAGGTAATAATGGTCTATGAAATGGTCAATGATGAGGACAATGAGTTGAAGGAAGCTCTGAATTCTCTTGAAAAGATTCTGGTTCATTAGATGTCGTTGGAATCATTTCATGTATTCCAGCAATTCTATTTGCCTTTGAAGGTTACCTTGTTATTGGTAACGTTGCTGGAGATATGGAAAATCCTGAAAAGAACGTTTCATTATCAATTGTTCTAGCAATTGTTATTATTTCAATTCTTAACCTTGGTATTACAATTGGTTGCATGACTGCTGGAACTGGTAATGTTTACCATTTAATGGCGCTAGTGAGCATGGGTAATAGTGAACTTGCCCATATTCTTAATATTGTCATGTCAGTATTTATCTTCATCTGCATTATTGGTGTGTTAAATGCTATGGCCTTCTCAGGAATGCGTGCATTCCAAGTATCATGCCAAGACAACACACTATTCAAAGGTAAAGCATTAGCTGACAAGAAACCTGGTACATTATATGCTGGAGCAATCTACTTCAGTGTTATGATCCTAATTTGGTGAATAGGCATTGGTGTCCCATCAGTATTGCTAAATACTGATGCAATTGCTGATGCAAGTAGTTTAATCCTAGTTGTGATGACATACTTACTATATGGTTCAGTATTACTAGGTGGATTTGTAAACCGATTCACACGAAATGTTAAAGTCCGTAAGGTTGGTGTATTCCCAGTTACTGCCTTTATTGGAATCCTAGCATGTTTCTTTGTATTTGCCTTTAGTGGTGTTTACGAAAACATTGTTGATCCAATATTACATCCACATTCTATTAACCCTAATAACTGAGGTCTATTTGTTCAAGACAATGATGGATTACCATTACCTAACTGATTAAATACAACATTCTCAGATAGTCATGGATTCACTCGTGAAGGTTTCCAATGAGAAAACTGAACTGAATGTATTGTCTTCTGAGCTATTTCAGCAGTAATGGTTCTTATCCCATTCATTAATGATGGACTAATTCACAAGGGAGACTTGTTCAATACAACTTCATTAATTTGACAAACTCCACTTCCTGAAGAAATGATTATTGAAAAAAGGATATTGTATTAATAATTAATATTAAAAGTTAAATATACTTTATAATAAGACTAACGTCTTATTTTTTTTATGCCAAAAGTACAAAAACAAACAGCCGGAAAAATCGGAATGTTAAGTGCTATCATCATGTTATTTGGTGCCGTTGTAGGAATTGGCATATTTTTTAAGAATACAAATGTTTTTAAACTAAACAACTATAACTGAATCGGAGTTATTGGTTCATGAGGTTTTTCAGTTTTAATCATTATTTGTATGGCCTTATCATTTGCCGAGCTTTCAACCTGCCAGATGGCAAATAAGAATGCTGGTTTTGGTGGTTGAGCAAAAGTCTTCTTCCCACATGGCTTTGGCAGATATTCAAAACTTGCTTATCCATTAACTTTCTATTCAATGAATACATTTGCTGTTGTATTCTTCGCTGGTGAAGCAGTATTAAACTGCTTTGGTAATTTAGGAATTCATGGTTCAGCCATTGGTGGGTTTGATTTTGGTAGATTCTCAGCTTTATATGTTTTCATCATTGGCGGGGTAATTTATGGTTTGCTTTGTCTTGTTAACTATTTTGTAAGTAAAGCAATGTGTCGTTTCAGCGACATCATGGGTGCAATTAAGTTCTTACCAATGCTAATGGTTATCTTATTAGGTGTAATCTTTGGAATAATGAATGGTGGAGGTTTATGAGCTGGTAAGGCATTTGACCCACCTTGAAAAGATGCTCCAATTGTTGGCAGTTTCTCTTTTGTTGGAATGATTCAAGCTGTTCCATGCATCTTATTTGCTTATGAGGGATATTTAGTTGTTGGTAATATTGCTGGAGAAATGGACAACCCAAATAAACAAGTGCCAATCGCCGTTGTTGTTGGTGTAGCAATTGTTTCTTTGTTATACCTTGGTATAACAATTGGTTGCGTTACTGCTGGAACTGGTAATGTTTATGAATTAATGTGAATTGTTGGGAATGAAAAGGTTGCCAAAATTTTAACTTATGTAATTTCAATCCTAATCTTTATTTGTTTATTAGGAACATTAAACTCATTGGTATTTACTGGAGCAAGAGGTTATCAAGCTGTTTGCGAAGATGATACTTTATTCCTAGGAAAGAAACTTGCTAATGCTAAACCAGATAACCCATTATTTGCTGGAATAATTTGAATGGCACTTGCAGTTGGTTTCTGATGAGTTGTAACTGCGATCCCATCAGTTATATATAACACTGACACCATTCCTGATGCTGTGTCAACAGTAATGGTAGTGTTCCTATATATTATTTATGGTGCAACAGTTTTAGCTGGTTTTGTTAACCGTTTCACAAAGAAACATACAACTAATTGATTCACTATTTTCCCATTTGCAGCTGTTATTGCAATACTAGGCTCATTGATTATTTTCTCAGTTTCTGGTGTTAACCAATTTATTGTTGAACCAGTTAAAACCATAATGAATGGTGGTTTATTTAAACCATATGACTGTGGTTGAGGTTTATTCTTAAAACCAGGCGGAGACCTTCAGTACTTGTCTTGCCTTGAAGTAATTGTTTGTTTCTGAGGAATGTTCTTAATTACTGCGATCATGCCGTTCATTAATGACCTATTAATTAAATGCTTTGATCGTCAAAACACTCAACGTTTAATTTGGCAAGGTAAATAATGAAGATATATCTTTTAGATAAAAATCCATTAGTAACTACTGCTTGAACGCAATATTTTCAAAATGAACCAGATATTAAAATTGAAACTGGTGATTTTAAAGACTTCATGGATAAATATAAAGTTGAATGTGTTGTTAGCCCGGGTAACTCCCATGGTATTATGACAGGAGGCTATGATGCTGCTATCACCGATTACTTTGGTATACAGCTAACAAAAAATGTTCAAGCTTATATTAATAAAAAATTTAATGGCACACAACCAGTTGGTTCAGCATTCATTATTGATATTCCTAATTCAACAATAAAACTAATTCACTGTCCAACAATGGTTGAACCATCAATCATTAAAAATACCAAAGTGGTCAAAGATTGTATGTATGCAACATTGCAAGAAGCCAATAAGCATAACATTAAGTCAATTGTTATTCCGGCATTTGGTGGTTTCACCGGACGAGTCGGCCCATATGAATTAGCAAAATTAATGTATGAAGCTTATAAACAAATAAAAAAAGAGGGATAACCTCTTTTTTATTAAACCAAACGGTTGTATCATTCAACTACGTAAGTTTCGTTGATTTCAGGGTTTAGTTCTTCACGTTGTGGGTAACGAACATAAGTTCCTGTTTTTCCAGTGCCTTCAACCTTAACAAATTCAAGTGTCTTAGCAAGAACTGTATCCTTAACAACTGGTAATGCTTGTGATTTTTCTTTAATTGAAATCTTATCACCAATCTTACAAATTGTTGATGGAATAGAACATTTCTTTCCATTTAATAACACATGTCCATGTGTTACAAGTTGTCTTGCAGCTCTTCGTGTTGGAGCAAAGCCCATACGGAAAACTAAGTTATCAATTCTAGATTCAAGAACGATTAATAAGTTTAATGCGTTAGAACCTTTCATTTTCTTAGCAACAACGAATAAACGTCTAAATTGACGGTCATTCATTCCATACATAAATTGAAGTTTTTGCTTTTCTTGTAATTGTTCAGCATAACCTGACAATTTACGTTTATTAGCACCATGTGCTCCTGGCGCATATGTTCTTTTCTTTCCCTTAGAAAATTCTTTGTTGTTTTCTAATAAAGAAA
>JAKSVR010000005.1 GCA_024427105.1 Mycoplasmoidaceae bacterium
TAAATCTAGCTAAAAAGAAACAACCAATTGATTTATTAGTTGAGCATTTACGTCAATGTTATGATCAACTAAATGAATTAATTGGTAATGGTGATTTAGATTTCCTAGATAAACTATTTGCTAATTTCTGCGTTGGAAAATAAAAAAGAGCATAGCTCTTTTTTTATTTATTTGCATATGGTTCTTTGTAATATGAACCAACTTGATATGAATTATCTAACTCAACTATTCCTTTAGATTCTTTATTGATATTTAGTTCTTTATAGCTACACAACATTCCCTCAGATTTATAACCTAACAATTGTCCAGCAATAATTTGTTTACCAGAAGGTAGCATTGTTCCATTGGTTGCTACAACAACCTTTAAATCTCTTCTTGCGTTTGGTGCGCCACAAACAATATCAAGTATCTTATTACCAATATCAACCTTGCATTTATGCAAGTGTGTTCCTTTTATATCATCACACTCAATAATTTGTCCAACTTTAAAGCCATTATCGAAATGAGACATCAAATCAGAATTGGCAAAAGAATTAACGAAACTTATTAATTCTCTTTCAGGAAAAAGTAACCCTTCTGGAATTAATTTACTATCAACCTTTTTACTAATATTTTTAATGTTTACAAAGACAACTTGATCGTTGTTTTTTCCAATTGTTACATCACCATTAGTTTGTATTATGGTTGGATTAAGATTAGATACATTAATGATTAATGTATCATTTAAACTTTTATTTTGATAAAATAAGTTAAGCATATACAAAATTATAACTATGATAGGCTTAAATAACAAAAAAATAGGTTTTATAGTTGATACATCTTCTAATTTAAAAGATGGACAATTTGATGATGTTAAAGTTGTGCCATTAGGTATAAGTATTCAAAATGGTTCTGTCATTAAATCATATAAGGAAAATGTTGATTTACCTATAAACGAATTAAATAATGCTTTTAATGACAAAAATATGTCAATTAAAACATCTCAAGCCACAATGCAGGACATGCTTAAAGTTGCTCAAGAAATGTGTAATCAATATGATGAAGTTTTTGTTTTTCCAATACATAAATACTTGTCAGGTAACATCAATACATGACGCTTACTAAAAGATGACTTTGATAATTTAAATGTTGTAATGACATGTGATATCGGTTATAGTTTTGCATGAACTATTGAAGAAGTAAAAAACTTCTTAAAAACTAATGAAGCTAGTGAAGCGCTTGTCCAAGATTTTGTTTATAAACAAATTTATCCAAACCGTGTTGGATTTTTAATGGTTGAAGATTTATCACAACTAATTAAAGGTGGCCGTGTAAAAGGTATCAAAGCAATCATTGCTAAGCTATTAAAAATCAAACCTGTTATTCTTTTTGATCAAAACGGATTAACAAACTATGATCGTGTTAGAAATTATGAAGAATTATTTGCTATTTTAGATAAACATATTTCTGAAAAATATAACAATAGAAAAATATCAAAAACAATACTTTTTATTCCAAAAGATTCACCTGCACAATCAGAATATTTAAGTGCTTATTCTAAGCACTATAACAACAATGTTTATGACCTTGTTGATATGCCTAATGTTGTAGTTTGTCATACTGGGCCCCAGTATGTTGCAATTTATGTCGAATTAAAATAAATTACACTTTGTAGTTTTTTATATTAATATATAATCTTTATGTTTTCATAGAAAACATAAAGAGAGACAAAACGTTATGAAATTAAGAATGAAATTAATACCCGTTTGTTCATTGGCTATAACCGCAACAGCTTTGTTGCCGATTAATCTTACAAGTTGTTCTTCTGCAAAATATATTGGTAAAGCTTTTGATTTAGTTGAAAGCTTTTATCCTGAAGTAACAAGACTTGAGCCAGAAGAAGGAAAAAAATATTACACTAAAGATATTCATGATGAATATATGAAACAATTAAATGTTGATTTATCAACATTTGTTCAAGATTATATGTGAAGCAAGTCATGAGTTGGGGCTTCGTTTGAACAATATCTATTTTGAAGAAAACTATTAATAGATCAGTCTGATTATGGTTACTTGTTTGCTGACCCTTTCAATACGTCAGACCGAGAAATTGCTGGACCTGCTAGCGACTATTACGATAAAGATATTGAAGTAATATCTAATTTAACAATGGTAACAGAAGAAGTTCAAGAAGATTGTCGTTGAAGGCATTGAATTATTCCAAGACTGTCTTTTACACTTTCTTTTCAATCAGTAGTTAAAGAACAAACTATTCAGTCTATTTATTATCCAGAAATGTCTGGGTATATAAATGGTGTTGTTAATGGTGAAGTCACATTTTATAACGTTCCTTTTTATTGCATTATGCGAAATGTTGAAACTATTGACACCCACGCAATACATCGTATTGTTTCTTTTGAACCTTTCTATGAATTAATGAGCACATATGGGGATGAAGAGCCATATTGGCAAATTAAAACTTCTGTCTATTCATCTTTAGCTGGTGAAATAGATATTGGTGGTGGAATAATAGAACGAATTGCTGATGATTGACAACTTAATGTCATTGCAGATACAAAGCAACCTGAATGGAATTATGATGACTTATCATTAAGTCGAACCATAGGTTCGGTATTTACCACTTCATATTATTTAATGCAAATTAAACCAGTGGATATGGAGGATTAAGTTATGAAAAATAAAATCAAATTAATCAATGTACTCCCTGTTGTTGCGTTAACTGCTGTTCCTGTTTGTGCTACTTCTTGTGCTAAAACAAATTGAGTGGAACCATTAGATATGGTTGAAGTTAATGATGGATATGATCCACAAATTATTCCTCCACCAAAAAGTGAATGACAAAATCAAAATGATGTTACCAATTTTTATATAAATGAAGTTAAAAATGACCCAACTATTTTCCAAAAAGACATGATAAATTCAATGTATTTTAGAAGAAGGGTTTTACAAAATATTGCTGATCCAATGGTTATGCAAAGCTTTAAAGTTGGTGTTTCTCAACCCACTTTTGGAACAACACGTATTTGACAAACACAATCAAAGGATCAAATTTATAACACCATTTCTTTTAAAGAAAGAATAGAACTTGTGTTTGATACATTTGATAGATCAAATTCATATGTTAAAGATGTTATCCAATCTATCACACTTAATGTAGAATATAAAGATGTTATTTATATGGCTTTTGAACCTACTTTTGACACTCAACAGCCAGACACAATCTGATCTCTTGGTTTCCTTGATCAAACATACGATGCTGAAGCTTTATGAGTTCATAAAAATAATACTCAACCATGATCAATTAATTTTAGTATTGTTGATCAGAAGAAAAAATACATGTCTGATATATCAGGAAAACCAGATGTTGTAATTACTGACACAAGTTACTATAGCGGAAATATTAATAGTGCATACAGAATGCTACAACTTTATGAATATATTAATAATCATAGGTTTGACATAACAGGCGATGCTGGTCTAATGGTGGAAATGCTAAGAAGTGTTGCACAAATGAACAATGAGTCCTACTATTTATCAAAAATTCCTAATATGCCTGATGTTTGTGTTTATTCACAACTGAAAGGAAATGTTACTCCCGAGCAAAGAACAGGTGTTGAGATTGAAGGTGTTAGACTTATTCATTCAAAAGATCATACAAAAACTATTACATCTGTAACAATAGATAATGGTGGTAGTGATATCATGGCTAGAGAAAACGGTTCTCTGAGTGGAATGACTTTACATATATATGATAAAACGCCATTAACCCTTGGTGACAAGGATAGAATATTTCAACAATTAACAATTCCATGTGAAAGAGGTGCAAAACCTGAAATATTAACAGAAGGGATTCACTCATTTAATATGCCTTCCATGGATATAGGTATAATAATACACTACAAAGTTGATTCTGATCCTACAGATTATACACTTTCAACTAAACTTAATATTCATTACGGTACTCTTCTTCTAGACTGCAAACCAATAAACTAGGTAAAAACCTAGTTTTTTTGTAAAAAAAATACACTTTAGATCTTTAAATCTAAAATGTATCATCTAAAATAGCACAAGCTAATTATTTTCTAGCGGCTTTCTTTTCTTCAATTTTGTGCTTACGAATTTCAACTTTTTCTAAGAATTCAATGTATTCTTTTTTACTAGGCATGAATCATTCAGCTGGACTTGAAGATTGTGCATAAGCATTGCATTTCTTTGCTCAAGCTTTTCTTCTTATCTCATTATCTTTTTCCTTTTGAGCTGGTCAGAATCAGTCAGGAATGTTATCTTTATCGTTGTAGGTTTCTTGTTTTTGACCTCAACGCATTTTCCTGAATTCTTGTCATTCGGTGTCGTTGAATTTCTTAATTTGATCTAAGGTATAAGTTAAATTATTTTTCATTTTTCTGTCTCTTTCCCTTTTTTTATATATATTATTATATATTATAGATATAGGCGAGAGCGAATTATGGCAATAAATTTTATCTTACTTACTAAAGTAAGTAATTCTGTGGCCCCACTCTGGGCAAATATCGCAATACAGGTGTCTATGTGGCTTGCGGTTGTGAGCCAAATCTTTTTACTTGTGCCTGATATGCTATATGTTATTAAAACAAAAGACACGCGTGAAAATAAATGATTTAAGTGAATAGTTTGATTTGTGTGCTCTGCTGCATGAATATGTTATTCAATATTTCTAACATGGGAAAACATTCCAATTTCTGAGGTTGTCGGATTAGCTATATCAGAAGCATTAAACCTAGTTTGCTTGTTTGTAATATATTCAATAAAAATTCATAACATTAGAATGGCAAAGAGGTTTAATCTTACTGAATCGCAATGATGTTCATTGTTAAGAACAGTGCATATTGCTAAGAAAACGTTAGATAAATCTTCACGTTGAAAATTAAAACAAGCATGTAAAGATTTATCAGCCAAAGAAAAAGCAGAACTATATATCGATGCTTTGAAAAAATACCGTGTAGCTTCTAAAGTGCGTAAAGGTATTTCTAAAACTGCTAAGACTGTAGCCAAATCTGTTATTACAAAAGCAAAGAAAAAAGGGGAATAACCCTTTTTATTTTTTATCTTGAACTATCAAAGAAGTTTAAATCATCATCTGACACATTAAAATCAATTTCTTCAATTGGAGGTAAGTCCTTAAGCGACTTAATACCAAATAGCTCGAAGAATTTTTGTGTTACACCGTATAAGAATGGGCTGCCTGGGGTTTCAGCTCGTCCGATATTCTCAACTAAACCTAATTCAATTAGTCTATCTACAGCAAATGTAGGGTCAATATTTCTAATTTCCTCAATTTTAGCTCGTGTGCAAGGTTGATTGTATGCAATAATTGCCAATGTTTCTAATAGAGCTGGTGTTAAAGGGTTCTTAGTCTTGATATTTACTAATTTAGCTAGGTATTCGTGATTTTGTTCTTTTGTTAATAAATAGTATTTTTCGCCAAAGACTTTAATACACAAGCCAGAATTTTCGTTTTTTGAATAATCATCAGCCAATTCCTTAAGCATTTTTTTAATATCATTGGTTGGAATATCAATAACCTTTTTAATTGAACTAAGTTCAATACCTTCTGATCCTACTGTATATAAAATTGATTCAATAATTGATTTTTGATTCATACTTTACCCCCTTATAACCTTGAAATATATTTCATTATCAAAACCATCTTGTTCGAGAATGATCTGCCCGTTTTTAGCTAAATCTAGCAGACAAACAAAACATGTTACCAAATATTGATCTGTTAAATATCTTTCATCAATCAATTGAAAGAAATCACTTAATGAGTATTTTGTAACATCAGGATATTTTTCAAAGATATCTTGAATTTCTTTTTCAACTTGTTCAGCTGATACTTCTTGAACAATAATCTTTTTATTAGTGAAAAGATTTAATCTTCATTTGTTATAAGCTGTTTGCATTGCTTTTTGTAAAGCAGCAAAACTAATTTGGTTGGGAATAACAAAAACTTCTTTGTTAATTTGTTTATTTAAAACCTTTTCAACATCATCTTGTTTTTTGGCAAACATTTTACCACGCTTATCAAAGAAAGTATTTAATTTAGGAACAAGATCACGATATTTTTTGTAAAGAATAATTTGATTAATTAGTTTTTGTCGTTCAGCATCAATTTGAGTCTGTTCTTCTGCAGAAAGTTTAACAGTAAAACTTAAAATTGTTTTAGATTTAATTCACACTAATGTACTTGCAATTAATAAATATTCACTAGCTTCATTAATTTCGAGATTATTTTGACCATAGATAAACTTTAGGTATTGATCAGCTATTGTTAAAATATTGATATTTTCAATATCCATTTTATTTTCTCTTACTAGTGTTAGCAACAAGTCTAGTGGCCCATCAAAATCTGACAATTTTAAGTTTAATTCGTGCATACTAGTTTCCTATGTAATTATTCTTTTCGCGAACAAAGTAACGAATTACATATTTAGGATATTCTTCTTTTCTCAATAATTTGTAATCAGCAAAATTAATTGTATCAAAGATACTTTGTTCAGTATGTCCTAATTCTTCTGTTGTAAAATCGATGATAAAGTCAGCATCTTTAGAAAAGATTTCAACAATGTCTGTTGTTGACCCGATTATGTATAAGTCATCGTCTTGGTTTTGAAATGTGGTAATAATATCTCTAATATTATTATTGATTAAAACATTTGGAAGTTTGTTTGATTTTTTGTTTCTATTGGCGAAAACAATATTTACACGGTTAGGCAAAGCAATATTTTTAAATGTAATGAAAGTCCTTAATGGATATAAGATGGTTTTATGAGTTGTTACTTGTAAAATTGATTTTCAAACATCGGTTTTTAAATTTTCTTGTTTGTCAATATTCGCAACTCTTTTAAGCTTATCATGTACAGTTATTAAATATATCATTATTTACTCTTTTCTTGAGCTTTAATTCGAAGTTCGTCATATTTATCATTAATATCGTTTTGAATTGTAGCCATTAATTGTTCAGCCTTAGTAACAATAAAATTATTTGGTTGAACTGGTTTTAATGCGCTCAAGTAAATCATCTTTTCGTTTCCAAATTTTCTTTCTTTATCAGACCCATAAATTGCAAATGGTGCAATAGCAATAAAGTTTTGAAAAGCTACTTTAAGTGTTGTTGGCTGAAATTCTCCAAAGCTATCACCAACAACTCGAGTTCCCTCAGGGAACACCATAATGGAATATCCTTTTTTTATGTTTTCCATTTCTTTTAAATAACAATCATAAATACTTCTTCCGTTATCTCTTTGGATGAAGATACCGTCCATTAATTGAATAACACATCGTGTTGTTCATTTTTTGCTCAATTCATTCTTGCAAATAAAAGACATAGCTCCTAGTTTATTTGCTTCGTAAAGAGCATTGAATAAAACTATTGGGTCAAAGATACTTTTATGGTTTGCAACATATAACATTTGTTTTGTAGGAAGTTGTTCAACTCCTTCAACTTCAAATTTAACTCTCTTGATATATAGAATTTTTTTAAACAATTTGTAAATTGGTTTTAAACGATCTTGTAAAAGTAAACTACTTGGGTTCTTTCTATACTTCTTTGCTTTTCTTTTAATAAATAAAAGACCAACAAAGAGAGCTAATAAAACAAATACTATCGATAAACCATATCCAATTGATTTGAATATTTTTTTCATAGTTGTATTATTTATATTTTCTTCTTTGTGCTTGTTTTGATTTTTCAGCTTTTTTAAGACCTGGTCTTAAGTAGTAGGTGTGAGCTTGTGCAGCTCTACGAGTTTCAGCAGCAATTCTGCTGAATTTTTTCATAGCGTCATTTAAATCGCCATCTTTAACGATTACTTTTTGCATAAATTCACCACCTTTCGATAAATAATACGTAAATTATAATTTATATATTTTAATAATTAAAAAAATTAAGCAGATACCCAAGAATTGTTAATTTTATTAACAATGCTTTCAACTTTTTTATCAAATAAACAAACAACACCAAATAAAGCCATTGATTCAAGTGGAACTTTAATTGCTTCGATAGCTATTCTTGGTACTAAATAGAATATTGAGCCATATTTTAAAAACGGTTCTGGTGTTATTCCGCCATTAATAAATTTAATATATTCAACAGCTGTGATCGGTCCTAATGCGATTGAAAAGATTAGCATTATTACTAATACCAGTCCACTTGAATAAATAAAATTAATTAGAGTATGATGATTTTTTAATCCAATTTGTTTCTTAATATTTAAAATCATTAAAATCTCATATACAACAATAAGAATAGAGATACCACCCACTACAACTCATTTATATATTTGGTAGAATTTTTCAAATGCAGGGTCATGACCTTGAAATTCTTTTGTTGGATCTAATCAAACTAGTAAAACAACATAAGTTAGTGCTGCAAATCCTAATATCAATATTTCATTCAATATTATGTCAATAGTTATTTTTGGATTAGTCCTTAATTTTCTATAACAGCACACTCCTGCAATCAAACCAGATATAAAGCCAACTATTGGTTCTTGTATGGCATACATTCAAAATCATATACCACCACCGGAAATTAAAAAACTAATGGTGTCAGTGATAACACCCATTACTAAACCAATAACAGGACCAAAATATCAACCAATAACCATTACTGGTAATCAAGCAATGGAAATAGATAAATTAAAAGGTGCAATTCTAATTGTTAAAACACCTAGGACAATTCGCATAGCAATTAGAATTGCTAACAAAAATAATAATCGAACAGAGCGAAAAGATTTAATGGGTGAAAAAGGAAAGAAAAACTTCTTTATATTAAATTTGGTATTTTTCGTTTGATTCTCATCAATCATCTATTTACTTTTTGTTTTACTTTTACCTGATTTAGAATCTTTTTGGGGAACTTTTACAGATGTAGGTTCTTGAATATCTGCTTTAGGTGGAACTGGTGCTGAACCCATTTCACCAGAAAATAAGTCTACATATTCACGAATTTTTCGTTCAACAGCTTCAGGGTCTGGTTTAGGATTGCATACTCCACCAATAACAACAGGAATAATTGCTAAGCCAGATAATATTGTTGTTAATAACAATGTGTATTTTAAACCTAAGAATGCATTGTAATGTGTTGAGCCTATTGTTTGTTCTAATATTGAATCTTCCCAACTTATTCAGATTGGAATTAAATCCATCATTGTAAACAACAATGATAATATAACAAACATCAACAAGAATCCTCAATTAAAGAAATATTTTTTGTTTGGATTCTTTTGGAACGGTGACGTAATAACCAATGGATAAACACCAAATCCACCTGCCACTAAATAGAATATTCCATTCATAATGTAGTTGATTTGTGGATTGGTTGATTCATCACCTTTGACTTCAAGACCAGTTGCAATAAATGCCAAGATTGCAGATACAAGTAAAGCAATTATCAATAAAATTGATAAAATAAAACCAACTTGTTTAGCAATTGGAATTGCTCTTGGTTTTGTCTTAAAACGATAAAATTCACCTTTACTAATGTCATCATTTAATTTTGCATATGCCTTGCCTAATAAGTATGGATTTTCATATGGTGTGGCAGCTAAAGGGATACCTCCGGCAAAAGCAAAGTTAGGATTCATTCTTGGTGTTTGATCATCAAACTCTGGCTTTGCTTTTAAATCAATACGTGGATCGGTAGCGGTAACTTTTTTTCCATTAACTAAATCATCTAGTTGAACTTTAAACATGTTATTGCAGAAAGTAACTAGGTAGTTAATTTGATCAATTAAATCTGCTTCATCATCATATTTGTATTTTGAGATTTCAAAATTATCTTTTGTTATCTTATTAAAAACAAGGGCTAATGACTTGGCACTATTCCCAGTTGCAATAGTAACTTTAGGAAATAATTTTTCACATGCAGCTAAAACATTTAGTTCTGTTTTAATAACTTCCTTAAAATCAGGACGATTCAAAAAAGGTGCAAATGTTGATTGTTCATTAACAATTGCTTTTAGTCTTTTGCTGTGTTGTTCATATAAATTTTTATCTAACTTATTCATAATTATTTAAATAATATTTTTATTAATTGAGTATATGGTATATTTTTTTGTTTTTTAACATTTATATCCAATTGATATAACCGATCTAACATTTCATTAATTAATTCTAACTTCTGATTATATGGCCGCAAATCATTATAAAGGCGCTGCTGTCAGAAAGGAATTTGTTGCTTTGAAGTAATAATTTCACTTGACCATTTAGCCTGTTTTGCCATCAAAAAGAATTTAATTTGAATTAATTTCAAAGCAAATACTGGAACAAATGCTTGAATCGCTACATTTTGTGAAATTAAATCATTCAAACGGGTTATGGTTTCATCTTCATTTCCTCTTAATCATGAATCTGCAATATTAAATATCGTAGCATCACCCATATCAAAAATAATTTTTTTAATTTCATCTTTAGTAAATGTAGACTGATTCAATAATTTTAATTTTTGAATTTCATTTTGAATGAAATCTATCTTATCAGGTAACAAATTTGCTAATAGTTCTTCAGTTTCGGGATCTAAATTAATTTTTGATTTAGATAAAAGTTTATGAATAGTTTGTTGTTTTGTTTTCTTTGTAACGGCATTTGCTTTTACACATTGTATTTTTAATTCACTAAAAATTTTATTTTTAACCGTTGTAGATTCATACGCAAAAATAATTGGTGTTGATATAGCATGTAAATCTTGGATACATTGTTTGGTTGTTGAATCATTTAATTTTCATGCATCAATATATACAACATTAATTGTATTTTCATCATCACTCACATCAAACAAACTAACTTGGCACAGTTTGTTGGCAACATCAATAGGTGAGGCTGATTTTGGAAAAAAGACAACTTTGTTTTTAGTGTTGTCTGAGTAAATTTTCCAATTTACAGAATCGATGTTTGAACTATGATAAATTGTGATCATTTTTCTTATTATATCTTATTGTTATAAACAATAAGATAAACTCCTTTGGACACACCAAATGCAATTAAATAAAATAATGAGTTTTGTCATGCTGATCAATCAGACGAATAAATATAAATGTTGCAAAAACTAATGTTACCAATAAGAACATATGCTGTGATTATCACTCCACGATGCACAATCGCTAAAAACGGCATTCAACCAAAAGTAAGAAAGTAAATAAATAAAATTGATGAAAAATAAGTGAAAACAAAAGCATTTATGAAAGTAAATAATGAAATTTTGTGATTCATACTAATAACAAATGGAATAGTAATAACAAATGTCATTGTATTAATTAATAACGAAGTTATGATTTTATTATTCAATTGAAAACCATTAACGAAATATGCAACAATACATGCCAAAAATGTTAATAGAAATCCAGTGCTTTGAAAACAAACAGGGTTTAATAGACAAAGAACTAATCCAACAAATCCTAGCTTCTCATATCTTTTAATAGAATATCTTTTGAATACCCAATCTAAGCCAAGTTTTAAAAGTATTCTTAAACTAGGGTATGTAAAATTTAAAATGTAAGAATAAATACCAATTATAGAAATATTTACATATTTTCCAATTTTTGGTATTTTATTAAACATTAAATTGATTAATCGTGATATCAAGGATATGTGAAACCCACTTATACAAATTAACCACACTATTCCTAGATCTACAACCTGTTTATAAAATATATAACTTTCTTCAGATTTGATATTTAAAAGAATTAATTTAATAAAACTTGATGTTTCAGAGTTATAGTTTTTATCAAAAAATCTAATAATTGCATTGCGTAAATGATTACCACCAATTCTATGAATTCCCTTGTTTATTAAATCAATTAAACTAAACTGATTGGCAAATATTATTAGTAGAACAAAAATAATTAAAATAAGAACGAGTAATAAGATTTGTCAAATGTTTATCTTTATGTTTCTAATTGTTAAAGGCAATAATAGAAGTAATAATAAATATCAATAATTTACAACAAAACTGATATATAAAACACCACACAAACAAAAAAGTGTAAATAGTGGAAGATTACTATTAATCATTTTGTTTTCTTTGTGCTTTGGGTTAAACATTAAAAGTTTATAATGATATAAAGATGCAGTCTCAATACGAAATCAATAAATCTATAGTTAAAGGAACTATCATTTCTATTGCTAAAACTTATGTGTTAGCATCTTTTGATGGTAATGTTGGAATTTGTCATATTTCTAATGTTTCAGATTACCTAGTAAGAAATTTATATAATTTCTTCTCGCTTGGTGAATCATATGACTTCTTAGTTATTGGTGACGATGGTTTTGGACAAATCAACTTATCTTTTAAAGCCATCCATCCTAAATTTTTGAAACAACACCGTGATGTTATACCAACACCATCTGGTTTTAAAAACCTAAAAGAAGATTTAGAACGACGATTAAAAAAATTATAATTCCTTGTATATGCACCATTAGCTCAATTGGATTAGAGCGTTAGACTTCGGATCTAAAGGTTGTAGGTTCAACTCCTGTATGGTGCGCCATTATAAATAAAGGCTTTTGCCTTTATTTTTTTAATAGATATTGGTAAATATTTAGACTATCAACAATAATATTCGTTTCAATGTATGGTTTGGTTTTGTCAACCATTTCAGGTAAAGAAATTAAATAATATTGAAAATCTTCACTACTAGATGAAAAAATAATATGACAACTAAAATATTGTTTGTTATATTCCATTCGAATATAGTCTAATTCATGATTCTCAATATAAGCTGATGTATTATTATCAATAGCAATGTAATTAAAACTATCAACAAAAGTAACAACAGCTTTTGTAGCGATATCAATTTTAATGAAACTAAATATTATTAATCAAAAAGTTAGCATTATTAAAATGGCTAATAACGCTAATTTTATGTTTTGTTTAATCATTTTCCTCCTTTCCTAACACAAATACATAATTGTATTTTTTTATTTTGTTAATAATTTGGTTAACAACTATTTTGTCTTTGTTATGAATCAATCACAACAAATCCTCAATGAAGATAATTTGATTTTGGGTATGAAGTAATGACAGCATATTAATAATCAATCCGTGATAATAAGATTGATTTTTTTGATTTAAATCAATATTAAAATATTGGAGATATTGAATATAATCTGTTGGATCTTTTTCAACATCTTTTAAAAGTACATCTTTGTTTGGTGATGTCATTTGATCTATCACAATGATTTGTTTCGTAAGTTCAGTATTCAACGGTTGAACTTGTTCATTAACAAAAATGTTTTTTGCATCTTTTAATAGTTTCATAATGCCAATTTTTGTTTGATTAAATGAATTAATATTTAGTTGTATCATTTCATTTTCCAATTGAAAACTTATGGTTTTAATACTTTGTTTGAATTGCAATAGCTTGCTTTTATCGACATTACTAATTGTTGTTAAATCTTTATAGACCTGCCAATAGACATCAAATTCAATCTTAGATAAAAAATAACCAAACAAGTCTTCAGATGAATTTTTAAATAAAGCAAATGCGGATATGACAAATGTCAATTGTCCTATACTTAATTGATCGGTTTTAATGATTAGAACTGCCATCACTACAATAACACCTATTTCCATAAAGCTTTTTAATAGTGACTTAAAAAGAGAACTATTGTTTTTAAACAATATTGTGTCATAATAGTTTTTGTAAATGCTGCTATAGTTTGATTTGATAGCATCTAATAAATTTTTTCTTTTTTCATACCAAACTTCCTGTTGCAGTGATGTAATTAGTTGTTTGTAATATTGAGAATTATTATTTTCATTTCTGACAATTGAAATAAATAATTCATTCTTTTTTCGATATGAGAAAAGGAAAAAAATTACTTCAATTAGTAAATAAACAAAAGCAAATATAAGTAAATAAACTTGCAATGATCCTATGACACAAATACAAGTAATGCAAAATATAACACTAGTAATAAATTTATTAATTTCCACTATACAAAAATTAGTAATGTTAAAAACACACTCATCAATTTTAAAAATTCAATTTTTATCAACCTTGCTTAAAAAATCCAATTTTTTAAATTCAATACTAGATAGAATTTTGTTCGTGAATAGAACAAAATAATTTTTCATATGACGTGACATGTATAAATTGGAAATGTATGACAAAATGTCATTTGCAAAATATACAAACAAAAAAATAAAAGCAATAGTAATTAAATTATGTATTGAACTTTTGCTAATAGCAAGATCTATGACAAAATTTAGAAAGCTGGCTGTCGCAATTGAACAGCATAGTATCAAAACCGATAATCCAAGATTTAATAGAACAAACTTTAAATCAAACATTAATAATGTTGTTGCTTTTCCAAAAATTTTTGTGAAAGCTTTATTGGGTTGTTTTTTAACTAAGATCACAACATTTAAAAAAATCTTTTCTAGTTGTTTGTATGACAATTTGATCATTTCAGATGAACATGAATCATATATTTCTATATGTTGTTTTTGTTTTCTAGCAACTACATAATGATTCGTGTTGCCATCCCCTGTGGAAACAAGCAAAATAAAGTAATGATTTATTTTTAGATTAAGAAATTCAGAAAACTTAACTTCATAACTTTCACATTCTAATCCTAATTTACCTCCTAAAACTTCTAAATCAAAAATTGTCATACCACAATCGGATATATGACTTTCATTCAATATTTGTTCTTTCCCAATGTTTTCTTTATAAAAATGATTGTGTAGTGACATTAATGCACAAACACCGCATTCTTGTTCATTGGTTTGATTAATAATACGTATTCCCACATATACATATTTGCCAAAAAATAAAAAAATTTAGGATATTTATTAAAAATCTTCATAAGTGCCGATGGATTGTGGACTTATGAAGAGATTATTTTTTATTTTATTCAACCGTGTTTCTTAAATTGGTCTAGGACAATTTTTTTTGAAAACCTTTCAACTCTACAGAATTTTTGAATTTGTAACACATGGTTGTTTGCTCATAGAGAGATTTAACAATCTTTCAGAAAATTTATGATATTTCTACCTACATATACGTCCAACTAAAATTATTGCCAAAAATTGGTTAATTTTCTAAATATAAATAAATATGCAAGCATATTTATTTAATATCTATAATTAAGTTATGAGAATTGATAACAAAAAATATATCATTGCTGTTTCTGGGGGTCCAGATTCAATGGCACTGCTTGATTTGTTTAAGTCAAGAATTGTTGGTGTGTGTCATGTTAACTACCACAAACGTGCTGACAGCAATAAAGACGCTCAAATTGTTATTAATTATTGCAGTGACCATAGTTTGCCTTTTGCAATTAAAGATGTTGATAAAAAACAATATCGAACAAGCAAACAGCACAACTTTCAAGCTTTAGCTAGAGAAATCAGGTATGATTTCTTTGTTCAATGTGCTAAACAATTTAAGTGTCGTAATTTGTTGATTGCTCATAATCTTAACGATTTTCTTGAAACGGCAATAATGCAAGAAAACAGAAAAAGTTTAAATTTTTATTACGGTATCAAACCTCTTTCCAAATATAAAACATTAACAATTTATCGTCCTCTAATAACAGAATTAAAATCTGAGTTGGAAAAATATTGTAAATTGCACAATATTGCTTATGCAATAGATTCATCAAATGCTACTGATTTATATGAACGAAACCGAATACGTAAGCAAATGTCTAAATGATCTAAAAAGAAATTGCTAGATAAATATCAACAAATTCAAGAAAGAAACAAAAAACAATCTATCGTTGAAAAACAAGTTCAACATGACTTATTAATATGACAAAAATCACATTATTTAATTGATACTTTTAAGCAAATTAATAAGAATCAAATCAACAGCTTGATTTACATGTATTTAAAAAATAATAATATTATTAATGTTAACTATAATAAAATTAAACTAGTTAGAGACTTTATAGTCTCTAAAAAGTCAAATCAAACATTGCGATTAGAAACAAATGTGATGTTACAAAAAAAGAACAGACATGTGAAGATTGTTCGTTTGGAGTAGTTATGACAAAAAAAATACCCGTTAAAGAATTATTAAATAAGTTTGATTTCCAGGTCGTTAATAAAGGTCGTCCAAGTAGTAGATACATTACTTCTTCAGGTATTGCTCGAATTGGTATTGAATTAGCAACTAATATTAAAACCGCTTATCGTAAACAAACAAACCCTGTTTGTTTTGGCACTTCTGAATTAAACTATTTCAAACAAGTAACTCCTCTTCAACTAAAACACATAATGAATCGTGTTAAAAAACTTAATCCACCAATGATTATTTTAAATTCAGCTTTTAAACAAGATGACATTCGAATGGTTTTAAGAGCTTTTGGCAAAACTGACATTACCATTGCTACTGTTAATATGTCTTCTACTGACATTTACTTTGATCTATCTCCATGAATTGCTAAAAAAATTGCACCATCTACCGTTGTTCATGGAACATTGATGTCTGTATATGGTGTTGGTGTTTTGATTACTGGTGATTCTGGTACAGGTAAATCCGAGGCAGCGATGGAATTATTAAAGGCAGGAAGAATGTTTGTTGGGGATGATGCTATTGAAGTATACAACTATGGTCAAGCAATCTTTGGTCATCCATCAAATGTTGCTAAACATTTTATGGAAGTTAGAGGTTTGGGAATTTTAGATATTAGTCGTATGTTTGGTTGACAGGCAACTCTACCTGAAACTCAAATAAATATGGTTGTTTACTTAGTTAACCCTGAACAGAGCAAGAAACATTTAAATGATTTTGAACGTTTAGGAGTAACACAACAAACTGAAAAAATTCGTGGTGTGAAATTGCCAAAATACTTTATTCCAGTTACTGCTGGACGTCCAACTGCTAGTTTAATTGAATCAGCAGTAATTGATTACAAAATGAAACGTGCTGGTTATAACTCAGCTGCAACATATCTAGAAAATTATGATAGAGTTATCACCAAAGGAGGTAAGTAATGTTATCAGAAATATTTGGTTTGCCACCCGATCCAGGTTGACATATGCCATTGCCTAATTCAGCAACAGGTACTTCATGAATGTACCCTATTTGTATTACATTAGGATTTATTGTTGCTATCGTATTGGGATGTTTGAAGTTGTGAAAGAGATACAGAGTATCTACCGAACCTTTCTATTGGTTTATTTTAATTGGTGTGCCATGTGCTATCTTAGGTGCTAGATTTGGTTCTTGTGCTATTGGGCAGACACCATGAAATGAATTCTTTCATAATTTTGGAACTGGTCTAGCTATTGAGTGGGGTGTAATGCTAACGGTGTTGGCAGCATTTATCTACTTCCCTCTAGTCCTAAAACTTCCACGTTATCGAGTCAAAGATGTTTTTGGCACTGTTGGTGATCAACAAGTTAAACGAGTAAGCATGTGGATGTACTTTGATGCAATTGTACCTGCAATATTAATTGCTCAGTTTATTGGTCGTTGAGGAAACTATTGTAATCAAGAAGTTTACGGAAGAGCTTTAACTGATGCTGATGAAGGGTTAGCTTGATTCTTGTATAAAGCATTACCCGGCATGTATATTGATGGTGAATGAAGACAACCATTATTCTTCTGAGAAGGTATTGGTAACCTTTGTATGTTTTTTATCTTATATTTCGGAATTGAATGCATTAGACAAAGAAAAGCAGGAGATTTAGCAGGGGCATATTTCATATGATATGGTGTATTTAGAGCTTGTCTTGAACCGTTAAGATCAGGTACTTTTAAATATGTAACTTCTATTGTTACTTCTATCATTTGAGCAGTAATGGGTGTTGTGTTTATTTTAATTAACCACTTGCTAATAGCAAAAGTGCGTGATAAGAAAATGTGGCATACACTGTTCTCTAGAGGTCCAAAGGACTTCTTTAGAATGATTGGTGCTGGTTGAAAACCAGAGCTTAATGTTAAATACCAAGACAATCAATATGCTGATTGTGTGCGTGCTAATCATGAATTAGTTTATTTTGGAGGCTGATAATGGGGTTAGAATTAGAAGTTGTTGGTGAAACAAATAAATTTGATGTAATTGTTATTGGTGGAGGAATAGCTGGTATGACAGCTAGTTCTATTGTTACTCAATCAGGAATGAAATCTTGTTTTCTTGAACGAGATGTTCCTGGTGGTAAATTAATGCAAATAGAACAATTACATAATTTTCCATCCAATCCAAATATTTCAGGCAAAGATTTAGCTTTATCTATCTTTAAACAAGCTACTGAAGAAATTAAAACAATATATGTTTATGGTGATGTTCAAGCCATTAGACCAAAAAATGGTTTGTTCTATTTATTTACAGCAGATGGACAAACATGGGAAGCCAAAGCTATTATTGTTGCAGTTGGAACTGGTATTAAAAAACTAAATGTTGATGGTGAAGAAAAATACTTTAATCGTGGATTAAGTTATTGTGCTGTATGTGATGGCGCATTAGCTAAAGGAAAAGATGTTGCTTTAATCGGATTTTCACAACATTTAGATTTTTTGAAGAAATATGCATCTAAAGTTGATGTATATCAAGCACAGGATATTAAATCTATTGATGGTAATGATAAGGAATTAACAGGTATCACAACAATCGATGGTACAAAACACAAATATAATTTTGTCTTTGTTGAAAATGGTAATGAACCTAAAACTAGTTTCTTGCCATCTGAAATTGAAGTAGATGATAAAAAACAATTAGTCGTTGATGGATCAATGGCAAGTCCATATTTTGAAGGTGTGTTTGGTTGTGGTGACTGTATTAATAATGATGAAAAATTAGTCACACTTGCTATGCAACAAGCTAGCATTGCCGCTGATTCAGCTATAAAATACATTAAATCTAAGAAGTGATAATGAAAAAAGAAACTTTTAGTAAAAGAGTAAAAGAAGAGATCTGTAGTCTTGTATTTGAAGACCACTGTTTGAAAGCTCTACTTTCATCTTTTATCACTAATCGTTTAACTATTAATTTAAAAACTAATCAATGAGTGTTGACAAGTCAATTCCCTTTTATTATTGAATTTATTGCTAATACTTTTAAAAGTTTATACAATGTTCATGTTCAAACTATTATTTCAAAATCTGCAACAAACATAAATGGTGAAACTAATAGTTTAGTAGTCGAAGGAAACTTTGATCAAATTGAACATGATCTTTGCCTAAACGGCAAAGGTAATCGTGATGAATTGTGTGAATTGCCCTGTTGCAAAAGAGCATATGTTGCTGGTGCGTTCCTTGCTGGTGGTTCAATAAATTCATTAGATGCAAAATATTATCATTTAGAAATTAGAAGTGATGATTGAGAATATTTATTCTTCCAACAAAAGATGTTAATTAGTTTTGGTATCTATCCTGTACTAACAAAACATTCAAAGAAACAATTTATTCTTTATTTAAAGAAAGTTAATCAAATTTCTGATTTCTTAAAATTAATTGGTGCTGGTAACTGCATGCTAGCATTTGAAGACATTAAGATAACTAAAGATGCTAACATGTCTGTTACTAGATGAAATAATCTTGACATCAGTAATATTAACAAGTCAACAATTACTGGAGTTAAGCAAGTTAAACAAATTCAAAAAGTTCGATCTTTATCTATTTGAACAAAACAAACTAAAAAGTTCAAAGCCTTCTGTGAATTAAGGCTAGCTAATCCATCTAGTTCGTTGGCCGAATTAGTGGAACTAATGAAGTCACAGTATAATATTGAAACCACCAAACCTGGTTTGAATCATATTGTAAGAAAGCTAGATAAATTAAGTAAGGAGTAATTATGATCTATAAATATAAACCAAAAGGTGTATGTGCACAAGAATTCATTGCTGATGTTGATAATCGTACTATCAATAATATTACTATTATTGGTGGTTGTCCTGGAAATACTCAGGCTGTTGCCAAATTATTACAAGGACATACTATTGATTATGCAATTTCTAAATTAGAACATATTGACTGTAAAGGTAAGGGAACTAGTTGTCCTGATCAATTAGCTCAGTTCTTTCTTTCAATCTACGACAAATAATGAGAATAGTACAAGTTTTAGAAATCCCTAAAACTCTACCTAAACATTCATTACCAACTCATATAGTTGATCATTGTAATATATATAAGGAAGAGATAATGAAACGTGCAAGTTTATTTGCATGGATCTCTTTATCTAAATATCTTGATCTAACTAATGTTAAGTTTTCTAAAAATGGTAAACCATATTTAAAAGGAAACACACAATATTTTAGTTTATCACATAGCCATGAGGTTGTTGCTATTACTATAAGTGATAAACCTATTGGAATAGATATAGAACAAGTGTTGCCCAGTAATATTGCTAGTTTATTGGCTTCTAGATTATTAATAGGTAATGATTTAAAATCATACTATAGAGCTAAGGACCGTGCCTTATGATTCACTAAATATTGAACACAACATGAAGCTTATTTAAAATTAAAAGATGATCAATTAAATTTTAAGAATTTAAAACAATCTATTAAATGCAAGGTTCACTCAAAAAAAATAAAAAATGGAGATAAGCTGTATGTTATCTCCATTGTTCATAATTAAAAAAGAAGCATTTGCTTCTTTTTTTTATTGCTTATTAAGCGTATTGTCTTTTTGAAACATTTCTTAAATATGGACTAGCAAAAGCAAAGCCAGTTTCGCTTGTCATAAAATGAACGTGATCTGCAAGAAGATCTATCAAAAAATTCATCATATATTGCATTGCACTATCTGTCACTTCAGCTTCAGATCATAAATCACGAGTTTCAACATGTTCTGAAATTTCATCTCATTTGTCACCAGTACGTTCTTCAAGTTCTGAATAACGATATTCAGTATTTGATCTTATGCAAACCAAACCATCATCTGGTTCAACTGGTTGTGTTAATTCCATTTCTCAATAATTCTTAAGATGTGAATCTGCAGTTGTTCCTTGGAACCATAATATTCATGGATCAATAGTTTCAAATGTCATATGTGAATCAATAACATCAATTCATATATCTCCAATATGTGGTCGTTTAGATGTATTGAATTCAGCACCGAAATCTCATGTGATTGTAAACTTAACACCACTTTCATCTACTCTTCTTGTTTCTTCATCATCTTGAATTACTTCGTTAATAGTTATATCGAAATTGTATTTATTAACTTTCTTGAAAATAGATTTTAATGTTATTTCATGTTGAATGTCATAACGTACAACTTTTGATATTGTTCATAACATATCATCACGAAGAATATCATTATTCTTACTAAATCTTTCTCAATACAATTCATCAATATCTTTGTAATCACTGAATTGTGTTTCTTCATAAGGAACTACACCTGTTGTATATTCATGAAGCATATCGGTGTATCTTACTCATTCACTACATGATGTAGCTAATGGTGTTACAACAGCAACTGTTGCAGTTAATCCACCAAATACTGGTAATAATTTTGTTTTTAATTTCATACTATCAACCTCAAGGCTTTCCAATAAATTCGTATACAAATTTAGCTAAGTAGTATCCACCAACTGAACATACAATTATGGCAACAGCAATTGCAACAATTGAGAAAATCAAACCGTTTCTTGCTTTTCTATAATATTCAGGATGTGGCGTCTTAAATCCTAGGACAGAGAATACAATTCCTGGGATAGCTACTAATCCACCAATTCCTAGTACTGATGTAGCAATAGCAACAATACCTAGAATAAATCCAACCTTAGCAAATTTGGATTTTTTATCTATTGATTGTTTGCGATCTATCTTTTTTTGTGTCATTTTTGTCTCCTATATATATATTTTATATTATTTTTATTTGTTTAAAATGTATTTTATTACGTCACTTACAGTGATAAATGACTTAAAAGATATCCCTTCCATAGAAATATTAAACTCTTTTTCTATTGCAAAAGCCATATAAACAAAGGCGATAGAAGTTAATCCAAGATCTTCAATTAAACGACTATTTGGTGTGATATTATCAACATTATCAAAGTTGGGTAAAGCTGTCTTTAATATCTCTTTTAATTTACTTAGTATTGTTTGTTCATCCATACTTTATCTCTTTCTGATTATTTTTTGCAACGGAGTTCTTTCAAAATCCTTATCACGAATAATTATCTTACGAATTTTCTCATGTGGTAATAATGTTTCATTAATTTTATTTACACATGTCTGAAGATATTCTTGTGGATTAATATCTTTAGATAACATGTTTGGTCGTAATGTAACCTCTAATGTTATCATTGGCGCACCTTGATCTGGTTTTGACAAATAAACAAGCGCATCTTTAACTAAATCAATTTGTAACACTTGTGATTCTATTCCGGCAGGAGACACTTTTTCTCCTGAACTTAGAACAATTAAGTCGTTTGTCCTTCCAAGAATATATAAATTTCCGAACTCGTCAAACTTAGCTAAGTCTCCCGTCTTAAACCAACCATCAACAAATGCCTTTTCGTTAGCTTGTGGGTCATTGTAATAACCACTAAACATGTTCTTACCTTTTAATCACAATTCACCATCTACAATTTTATATTCTTGTTCAGGGAACAATACACCAACTGAATGTGGATAAGACAATGGTTGAACATTTCCAGTAACAATATTTGCCATTTCAGTTAATCCATAACCAGGATAAAAATCAATATCAAATTTATGATATTCAACTGGTAAATATTTTGGCACGTTTGCAGATCCACAAATTATTGTGTGCAATTCATTACCTAATGCTGTTTTGCCTTGATTTTTAGCAATACTTAAGAATAACTCAGCAATCTCAGGAACTAAAATAAGCGTTGTGGGTTTAAAGCTTTGTAACTCTTTAAAAATAGATAATTTATTAGTATTGTAATAAATTAAACTTCCTGTGTATAAAGCAGTCAACATATTCCTAACTAAACCGAAAGAATGAGTCAATGGAATCATACAATAGTATTTTTGATTAAATATCCTATTTAATCCGTAACATCCATTCATTGTACCACGCATTAATGCTTGATGGCTTAATACAACACCTTTTGGTGTTCCTGTTGTTCCACCGGTTAAAATAATACAAGCAGAGTCATTTACATCAATAATTTTGAAAGCAAATTTAGATTGAGATTGTAATAATTTTGTAATTGATTGTTTTTCAATTAACAAAGAAGATGCAACTTCACTATGAGCTTCATCATGTATTAATAATTTAACATCAAACTTTTTGCAACATGCATTAACTTGTTGAGCATTTAATACTGCGGGTAACAATACAGCTGTATTGCCTGTTGCCATAATAGCAAGTGATGCAACTTCAAATCAATAACTATTATTGGCTAATAAACCAATGTTGCCTTTATAGTTTTGTATTGAGCCAGCAATTTTTAGTACATCTTTGTATAAATCATTAAATGTCGCTGTTGTATTATCTGATTTGACTACAGCTGGTAAAGAATTATATTGTTCTTTAACATATGTTAATAAATCTGGAATGGTTCCAATCTGTGCCAATTTTTTTAAATTAGGGTTATTTAACATGACATTGTAAAAAGCTTTTTTCTTGTCTGTAGCTTTTTTGGCAACTCAATATCCATAATAATCTTTTAACTCTTGTTCTTTTGCTTGAAGTAATTGAGTGATTTTGTTTACTTCTTCAATTGTTGGATATTTACCAGCAATGTATTGTTTGCAATGGATTTTATTGCCTACAACCACTACTTGTCTGTGCAACTTTGATGATCGTTTTACTATATATATAGGTAGCAAATCTGCATCACACATAATAGACATTAGGACTGTTCCAGATTTAAATTCACGTAACTCTCAAGTTTTTTGCACACTACCTTCTGGAAAAACAGCTACAGCATGTCCTCGATCTAATTTTTCTTTAGCTTGTTTGAATGTATCTAGAGAAATATTCTCTTTATCAATTCGAATAGCACCAACCGCTTTAAAGAATCCTTCTGCTAATTTATTCACATAAATATCTTTTGTAGCAACAAAAGACATTCTTCGTCTTCATAGTGCAGTAAAGGTTATAACTGGGTCAACATATGTGTTATGATTAGCACATACTATAATTCTTCCTTTAAGTAAATGTTTTGGCATCTTGCCATCAATGTGTAAACGTTTAATACGTAAGTCTAATAATACAGGAATAACTCCTGTTAATCGCACAATATCATAAAATCACATTTTATGGTCAAAGATTTTTCTAAACTTACTTATTTCTTTCTTCATTATGATTTACTTGTTGTTGTAACTCAATACCAAGTTCTTCTATCTTTTGCTTAACTATTTTATTTATATTTAAAATATTTTCTTTTTCTGATTTGGTTTTATCTAATAAAAGAATTGGGTTTATTGGTTTACCAATAATAATTCTTGCACGTTCTTTATTTTCTCTTCGTTTTTTTCCATACATTCCATTTGTGTAAACAGGAATAATTGGAACATTATTTTCTAATGCTATACAAACATAACTTGGTTTAAACTCTAACAAACCTTTTGGATCTTGCTCTGTATGCAAACGAGATTCAGGAAATATTAATCCTATATAGCCTTGTCTTAAACGGTTAGACATTGTTGATAAAAAATTAAAATCATAATTTTTTCGATCAACTTTAATACTTCCCATTCTATTTAATAATCTAGCTAGGGCTTTATATTTATACAAATTTTCGCCAGCCAAAACAGCAATTGACTTAGAAAAAAATGTGTACATTATTAATGGAAAATCGTAGACAGATGTGTGGTTAGAAATAATTAAAGCGGGCCCTTTAATTTTTTTTAATGTTTTATCGAAACCTTCATAATACACTTTCTTGTGGAAGAAACATGCTTGAATAGGAAGACCAGTTAACTTAGTAAATCATAAAAATACTTTATGCATGCTTAGTCTCCTTATTCTTACCGTTTTGAATGTCAGCGATTCTATTTAACTTTCTTTGTAATATTGACAAACTAAAACAATTTAAATACAAAATACTGAAAATAATAACAACAGGTGTATACGATCGTTTAAATGTTTTTAATTTAGAACACTGACTATCAATTTCTTTATTGAGACGATATGCTAATAATCCAGCAATTGGGAAGAAAACAAAGATTGCTAATATTCATCAACGACTTATTTTTTTCTTAGCAAATGTATTAACATCATTAATAATTGCTGCATATCAAATAAATCCAAAAACAGTTACTGATAGCACTCATAAAGCATTGTAGACAGTTAATGATACGCTCTCAAATCTGTAAGTTGGTGCTGGTTTAAGTTTATATTTAATAGTTTCATATTTTGCTTTACTAATTATTTGTTGTCCAACTAACTCGTGGGAATAACTTTTTGGCATCTTAAATGCTAGGATAAATCCTAGAACACAAACAACAATAGTAATAATTGGTACTAATATTACTCCTAGATTAAAGACGAATTCTTCTGGTGTATTAAATTGTTGAGCAGCCTCAGTAATGTCTTTAGCTGTTACAACTCCACTAGCTTGCGTTGAAATAAATAAATTTTTAATATTTTCTCACAATAAGCTACCAGATGTAGCTCCAGTGGCTGATGTGGTTACGGCTTGTGCAGCAAAGTACATTGCTGAGTGATTCTTTTTAGTTAGTTGTTCCTCAACTGTTGAAATTTGTGCTGGAACTAAATACGACATCAAAAAGAATGAAGCGATTGAATACGATCCAATAATACTAGATAAACCACCCACAATTAGTTTTAAAAACATATTGTTGCCCATTACAATCCTATTGCAACACAATAATCCCAATATTGACAAAGCAAAAGATAATAAACTGACCTGGAATGAAAATCTAATTCCTTTTCGCTGTTTTAATACATTAAATACATACAGCATTAAAGGCACCGGCCCAAATGCTAAAGTATTTAAAATCGTCATGTGGACCCCACTTAAACCCATACCACCAATAATTAAAGCATTCATGGATACTAAGAAAAGCTGTAACCCGAAGAACGAACAGCTATTAACTAATATTCAGCGGACAAATGGCTTGTTTTTAAATGTTAATTTAATGCTTTCACGAAACTTAACAGGTTTTTCAGAATCAAGTGGTGTAATATCATAACCTTGAGCTTGAAGTTTACTTTCCCACTTATATCCTTCTTTAATCATAAATAATGGAATAACCATAGTTAGCATTAGTGGCAAACAGAAGAATGCTAATTTATCAATATGTAGTTTTAGTCCAGATAAAATAACTGGAACTAAAGCATAAACAAGAGCATAAGATATGGTATCGAAGAATGATTTGTAACTTGATACTCTTGTTCGTTGTTTTTCATCAACACAAACATTGGATAAACTACCATAAAAGGCAATTAAACACATGGTGTATGATGAAAAGAAAACTAATGCTCACAGAAATAACCATATCGTGTATCCAATAGCGTTATTAACAACCGGTCATCAACACATAGCAAATGATAATATCATTGGACCGACACAAATAGCTATTGGAATTCTTCGATTACCAAACCTAGTTCTTAAGCTGTCCGTTATCGAAGCAAATGGAATATCAATAAATCCATCAAAGGCTCGAGCTGACATTCATAATATAGAAAACAATAATGGTATTACTAAACAAGTTCCACTAATTGTTTGATATATTCAATCAGGTGATTCGGAGCTCTTAATAGCTGCGGGGTTCACCGCATTGGATAAATAAGCACCCATTAATACCATTAATAGGTTTGGGCCAAAGCCAGAAGCAGAATAAAGGATTTCTTTTCAAGGCTTATTTAAAGTTTTAAATTTACCTTTATTCATACTTACCTCCTTTCCTATCTAAAATATATTGACTAAAATCATTAATAGTCATACAACGTTTGTCAGACATATCTATATTTAAATCATATTCGTTTTGAATACGAACAAGACAAGTACAATAATCTAAACTTGTTCCACCTAAATCTAAAAAGAAGTGATCATTGTTATTAATAACCGATACATCTTTATCTAATACTTCAGCAAAAATATTTTTAATTGTAATGGTTACATCATTATTAATATTGTTTTCTTTCGCATTGGTGTTTTCTTTTAACTCACTTAATTCGTGCAAAACAATCTTTTGGTTTTCTAACATCTTATTAAAAATTGTTCGACTAACTTTTACAGCATTAACTGGGGTGATTGAGTCAGTTGTATACAAAATAGATTCAATAATATAACCGTGTTCAGTAGCTTTATTGACATTCTTATCAACTTCTTGCAGAATGTCTTTTAATTTATAAACATTTAAGTGTACTGGAGTTTGAATAACTAGTGTTACTTTACTATTTAAATTTAACACTACATAATTTAAGATGCTGGTAAAAGAAAATAGTCCTTCAATTAAGTCAGGATTAATTTTTTCTCCTGATGCACCCATAATAACATCATCATCTCGACCATAAATAGATATTTTGTTTTTAACAAAAGATGCTAAATCACGAGTGTCATATCAATTATTTCCATTTAATTCTTGTTTTGTTCCATCTTTTAGAAAAACATATGAACATGTTGATTGTCCACAAACATGTAGATGTTCATCTTCTATTTTGACATTGATAGATTTTAGTGGTTTGCCAACCAAACCTTTTATTCGATTTTTGGCATTAGATGATTCATCTACACAAATAATTCCTATTTCCGTAGAACCATAACCATTAACTAATGGATAACCAATTGAATTTAGTAAATAAAGAGTGTCATGAGGAATGTAACTGCCTCCACTAATTAAACACTTAATTGAGTTGCCTAAACTATTTTCAATAATTGGTCTAAATAATTTTCTTGCAATCCTTACACCAAGATTGGGAAAAATATTTTGTATAGCTAATGCTAATTTTTGTCCGATCTTAAATTTCTTTTGTAATTTAGATGATTGACGATTAATTTGTTTTGATATTTCTTTAGCGATTGAATTTCAAAACATTGGAATAGCAAAAATATGTGTTACTTCACATCTACGAATTGTATAAAGTATTTTCTCAGCACTATAGTTTGGTAAAAATACCATCGTTCGACCAAACATACTAAATCACATAAGTGTTGCAACAAAACCAAAAATATGATAGAAAGGCAAGAATGTTAATTGTTTTAATCTATGTTTATAATGTTTTTTAATTCTCGGTCAATGAGAAATAATGTCTTTTGCATTAAGCAACTGATGTGTCATATTCTTACCGGTGTAGACACAAATTTTATAATTAAGTGAACTTGCTGTTGTGCATAGCGCCATTTCATCAGCCCAATTTTCTTCTTGTAGTATTGGTTCTTGTTCAATACTGTTGGTGTCAGCTAAAACTACAGTTTTAATTCCTAAATCAAGTTGAGCAAAAACTCTATTAGTAATAACAAGGTTACAATTCATTGTTTTTACAACTTGTTTATTAATATCGTTAGATAATCGACAATTTAACAATAACGGTTTATAACCGATCATCAATAGTGCTCAAAATACTGCTACTCAATCAACACAGTTTTCCATGTATAATCCAACAAATGTTCCAGTCGGATTATTAATTTGTTTCTTTAAATGGGTTGCCATTTTATGGCAATATTGTTTCATTTGTTCGTAAGAAACAGTTTTTACTTCAAACATTTCAATATATTCAGCAAATATACGGTCGTCTTGGTTATGAATTACCTTAAAAATAGATTGAAAATTAAAATCACTATTTTCTAATTCAGAACTTTTTTGGTTTATATATCTAAAAAGGACTTCCATAAAGTAAATAATAAAATTATTTATTATTTAAATTATAGTAAAAAATGAATAGTTATTATTGTAAAAAATATTAATTATTTTCAGGTTTTTGCTCTTGGGACAGCTGGCAATCCGGGCATTCTAAATACTTTATCGCATAAAACTACAGCAAGTTTGCTTCCTGTATTCAATAAAATGTCTTGCACACCAATAACTGGACGACCATTTTCTCAACTAGTTGAGATGGATCCAGGTTTTTTGCTCATACAAACATAGAATCCGTTTTTGTTGTATTGTCTAATTAATTTTTTAGCCTTATCCGTATAGTTTAAAATCTTAATGCTATAACACTTATTGACAATTGCTTCAATCTTTGTTTTTAAATCTTGTGTAGGACTATACAAATACTTTGGCGTTAAGGGTTCTTTAGCTATTTCAATAACTTTTTTAGCTAAAGCTACACCGCCTTTTGATCCATCAGCAAAGCCTGTATCAAATGCATATTCAACACCTTTTTGATGAAGGAATTTGGTTAATTTATTCAAATAAGTTTTTGTATCAGATGCAAATTGATTAATCGCAACAACTAAAGGAATTTTATATTGTTGTAAATGGTTGATATGAATATCTAAATTTTTTAAACCGTTTTCAAAATTTCCATCACCTTTTTCTAAGATAGATTTGATTGTAGACACTAAAACAATTGCAGATGGTTTTAGACCATTTTCACGGCACAAAATATTCATAAATTTTTCAGCACCTAAATCAGATCCAAATCCGCCTTCAGTAACTAAATAATCACCTAATTTTAATCCTGCAAGTGTTGCAATAGTTGATGAAACACCGATAGAAATATTAGCAAAAGGTCCACCAGAAACTAGAGCCATATTTCCTTCTAATGTTTGAACGATGTTTGGTTTAAAACATTGTTCCATAATTGACATAATTGCTTTAGTAATATGTAGATCTTTAACATAAATGGGTTTGTTAGTTTTTGAATATGCTACTAACATCTTGTTTAGTCTATTTTCAAAATCCTTTTTACTCTTTGATAAACAGAATATTGTCATAATTTCACAAGCAGATGTGATATCAAATCTTGTTGCATAAGAAATTGATTTATTAATATCAACAATAATTGATCTAAGTGAACGATCATTCATGTCCATGCATCTTGCATGAATAATTTTTCTTGGATCAATGTTTAATTTACTATTTTGATAAATTTCATTGTCTATCACAGCTGCAATTAGATTATTTGCACAGGTAATAGCATGAATATCACCAGTAAAATGTAAGTTAATTTCGTTTTCTGGAACAATACTTGATTTTCCAGCTCCGGTTGCACCACCTTTAACACCAAAAACCGGTCCAACAGATGGTTCTCTTAAAGCAACTACAGCTTTTTTACCTAAACGATTTAATGCATCAGTTAAGTTAATACTTATTGTTGTCTTACCTTCACCAGAACTTGTTGGGGAGGTGGCAGTTACTAAAATTAATTTACCTGCATCTTTTTTAGGTAAAACTTTAGTATTTAATTTGGCTATATACTTACCATATAAGTCAATATTCTGGTCTTTTAAACCATACTTTTTAATAATGTCTATAATAGGTTTCATCTTATTTTAATTATAAATTTTTATAATTAATTTAGGAGCAAAAATATGGATTTATTTCAAGCTAGTTTATCACGACATGCAGTCAGACACTTTGATGGTCAACCATTGAAGTCAAAAGACCAAAAACAATTAAACGATTTCATTAATCAAGTCAATGAAAAAGGCATATTACATTTTCAATTAATTGTTAATGAACCTAAAGCATTTAGTGGTAGAAAAGCAGCTATTTGCAATTTTACTGGTTGTGTAAACTATATAGTTGCTGTAGGACCTAAACAACCTTGACTAAAAGAAAGAATCGGATACTATGGAGAGCAAATAGTATTATTTGCTCAATCATTAGGCCTTAATAGTTGTTGGGTGGCAAAAACATTTGATAAAGTAAAAGATCGTTATGAGATAGGAATTGATGAGAAGTTAGTTTTAGTTATTGCTTTAGGTTATGGTACAACTCAAGGGAAACCTCACAAATCTAAAACTTTTGAAGATGTGTGTCATTCTAAAATAGAAGAATTACCACAATGATTTATAGATGGTGTTGAATCTGCATTATTGGCACCAACTGGCGTTAATCAGCAAGGTTTTAAACTTCAATTACTACCAAATAATAAAGTGAAAATCACTAATGTGTCATTTTGTGGAAAAGTAGATGTTGGAATAGTAAAATATCATTTTGAACTAGGTGCTAAAAATACAATTGTCAAATGATGAAAATAAGAGCTTTGCTCTTATTTTTATTCATATTTAATTCTTAATAAATATAATAATGTTATGTTTAGAGCTGAAACAAATACAGATAACTGATTACTAGCTTGTTTGATTCTTTTGGTCATTATTGTGTCTGCTTTAGTCATTGCCGGTATTGTTTATCTTGCACGACTAGCGCACTTCACTATTCAACGAAAGAGAAATGTTCGATCTAGTATCTTTAAAGATAGAAAAAAAAGAGTTATAAATGTTGATGAAGTATCAATGTTTATTACTAGTTTTGCTACTGCTCTAGCTAGATTAAGTAATAACAAGGTCGGCGCATTAGTTGTTTTTGAAAACCGAGATAGTCTAGAAAAATATGTTCAATTAGGAAATAAAATCGATAGTCCTTTCTTTGCTGAATTTGTTTATTCAATTTACTATAACCATGAATCATCATTACATGATGGTGCGATGATTATTCGAAATTTACGAATTGCTTCATTATCAAGTTATTTACCAGTAAGTAAACGTTTATTACCTGTTAAATATGGTGCAAGACATCGTGCAGCATTTGGTATTGCTGAAAGAACTGATGCATTAGCATTTGTTGTTTCAGAAACAACTGGTAATATCAGTTTTATGCACGAATCACACTATGTGACTCTACCAACTGATAGTGTTGCATTAGCTAATGAAATTACAAGTATCTTGTTTGATTACTACCATCCATTAATAACTGCTCGAACACCAATGGTAGTACAAAAGATTAAACAAAGATTAAATTAATAAGATAAAATAATAAATACTTATTGATGGAAACGTACTCAAGTGGTTAAGAGGACACCCTGCTAAGGTGTTAGATCGGGTTTCCGGTGCATGGGTTCGACTCCCATCGTTTCCGCCATTAAAA
>JAKSVR010000006.1 GCA_024427105.1 Mycoplasmoidaceae bacterium
AATAATGACTCCCATTGCAATAGTAATGTTTGTGTTTGGTGGAATAGCACTACTAATAGGGCTATTATTATCTGGTAGTGGAACTGGCGCTGGGCTTAATGCTCAAGCTGGCCAAGACCTAGAATTATTCAAAAAAACGAAAGACCGTGGATTTGTAAAAATTTTACAAATCGTTATGTTTGTTATTACATTAGTATTATTAGGACTAGGTATAGCATTATTATTTATAAAATAATATGCAAGACAAAAAACCTGATTACTATAAACAAATATTAGAAATAGTATCAAAAGAAGGAAAACGACCAATTCCGATTGGCATTATTCTTCGTAAGTTATCAAATAAGGAAGCAGGGGTTGATAAGAATGTTTTCTTTAAAAACATTCAATCATTAGTTAACTCAGCTCAATTAGTTAAATTAAGAAATGGCAAATTAGTATTAGGGTATCCTAAAGCCGATGTAGATATGTCTAAAATCTACAAAGGTGTTATTAGAATAAATTCTAAATTAGCTGGATTTATTACTGCTGAAGGAAAAGAAGATTCTGAATATTTTGTTCACAAAACTAATCTTAATGGTGCACTAGATGGAGATAGTATCGAATTTGCACTCTTAAAGATGGAAGCAAAAGATAAAACTTTGAAGGATGCCAAAGTATTAAAAGTACTTAAGCATGCCAAAGGGTTTTATGTTGGGTGCTATAAATCTGATGGCGAGCATTATTCTATAGAAACTGATGATAAAAAAATGTACCTTCCAATTAAATTGGAAGACACAACCGGTTTGACAAACGGAACAAAATTTTTGTATACGGTAACAAAGTTTACTGAAACTGAGGCCATTTGTAAAGTTGCTAAGATAATTGGACACATTAATGATGTTGGCACTGACATATTATCTATTGTCTATGACAATGGAATTGAACCTGAATTTCCTGAAGAAGTTATTGATTACGCTAATCAACTGAAATTAGACATTAATGAACACGAAAAATCATTAAGAAAAGATTTAACTCACTTAGATATTGTTACAATTGATCCAGCGACATCAAAAGATTTTGATGATGCCATTTATACTGAAGATTTAAATGATGGAACATATCGTTTATACGTCTGCATTGCTGATGTAAGTCATTATGTCAAAATGAACTCATGTCTTGATATTGAAGCATTAAAAAGAGGATGCTCAACTTATTTAGTTGATCGTGTTATTCCTATGCTTCCGCATAATTTATCCGATGACTTATGTTCATTAAATCCAAATGTTGAAAGATTGGCATTAACTTGTGAAATGATTATTGATAAGAAGGGTTCTTTCTTAGATATTAAAACATATCCTTCAATTATTAAAAGTCATCGACGATTTAGCTACGATGAAGTTAATGCATTCTTTAATGGGACAAGCAAATTAGAAAATGATACTCCCGCAATAAGAAAAATGCTAGAAGCATCCAGAAGACTTCATGATATTTTATACACGATGAAGAAAAACCGTGGTTATGTTGAACTTGAAATTCCTGAAGTAAAAATAATTGTTAATGAGAAATGTGAACCAATTGAAATTAAATTAAGAGAAACAGGCACAGCTCAATCTATGATTGAAGACTTCATGGTTGCCGCTAATGAAGCAGTTACAATTGAGGCACAAAAACTTAAATGGCCTTTTGTTTATCGTGTTCACGATGAACCCAAAGCAGAAAGAGTTGAAATGTTTAAAGTTGAAGCAAAAAAATTAAACTTTAAACTTCCTGCAGGTGATTTATCCATTACTCCAAAATCAATGTCAACATGATTAATTAATAATGCTGATAATCCTAATTTAGATTTGGTTAGCATTTTAATGCTACGGACTATGGCTAAGGCAGAATATAGTACCAAAAATATTGGACACTTTGGTTTAGCAAGTAAAAACTACACACACTTTACTAGTCCAATTCGTCGTTATCCTGATTTAGTAATACACCGTTTATATTGAATGTATCTTTTTAATAGAAAATCTTATACTGATGATGATCGTAAAAAATTAGTAGAGCACTTAAAAGAATATTGTGAAAAATCTAATGAGGCAGAATTAAGAGCAATTCAAACTGAAAGAGATGTTAATGCTCTTAAATTTGCTCAATATATGAAAGATCATATTGGTGAAGAATTTGATGTAAGAGTTACAGCGGTAACAAAATTCGGATGCTTTGTTGAAATGTCAAATACTATTGAAGGATTAATTAAGTTAGCAAATTTAAAAGATGACTTCTACACATATGATGAAAGAAACTTCCAATTAATTGGAAAGAATACGAACAAAATCATCACTCTAGGTACAAAATTTAGAGCAAAATGTATTGCTTCTAGCATGGTTGAAAGAAAGATTGAATTTGAAGTAGTTAGAAGATTATAGTTATGAAAATACTTGTTAACAATAAAAAAGCTATATTCAATTACAACATTCATGATAAATATGAATGCGGCATTTCTTTATGAGGAAGTGAAGTTAAATCAATTATCGCATCACAAGCCAATTTGGATGAAGCTTTTGTTACATTTAGAAATAATGAAGCTTATGTTATTAATATGCATGTAACTCCATGAAAACAATCTAATCTTTCTGGCGATGATGCTTTAAGAACACGGAAACTTTTATTACATAAAAATGAAATTCTGAAAATTCAAAATTATATTAAAAAAAATAAAGCAACTGTTGTTGTATTAAACATCCATTTAGAACACGGAAAAATAAAATTAACTATTGCTACCGCTAGAAGAAAAAATTCTGCTGATAAGAGAGAAACACAGAAGAAAAAAGATGCACAACGCGAAATTAAATCTTATCTTTAATTCCAAAGAAGTTAACAGCATTAGCTGTTAATTTTTTTGACAATTCATCAGTAGATATGTTTAATTTATTAGCAATATCTTGCATCACAAACTGAACATAATGAGGGTAATTAGTTTTACCGCGATAAGGTACCGGAGCTAATCATGGACCATCAGTTTCAATCATTAATCTATCTAGTGGAATTGTTTTAATAGATTCATTTATTTCCTTTGCGTTTTTAAATGTGATAATTCCAGGAACGGATATCATATATCCGTGATCAGTATATAGCTTTGCCGTTTTAATATCTCCGGCAAAACAATGGATTCATATTTTGGAAGGATTTTTGGCTTGTTTTAAAATTTCAAGACAATCATCTTCTGCTTTTCGAACATGAATGCAAACTGGTAAATCATATTTGTTAGCTAATTGCAATAATTTAGAAAAGAATAACTTTTGTTTTTCTTTATCATAATGTTCATAATGGTAATCTAATCCAATTTCACCAATAGCTACTACCACATCTTTATTTTGTAAGTATAGTTGTTCGATCTTATTTATGTCACTAAGATCATTGCAATTATCTGGGTGAATACCGACAGTTGCAAAGATTTTGCCTCGATATTTTTTTGCTTGTGCAATGGCTATTTTGGAGTCTTCCACATTAGTTCCAACGCAATTAAAAATGATTTTCCGATCTGTACAGATCGAAATTATATTATCTAACTCATTAATCATGGGTTCCATGTTGGTGTGAGTATGGACATCATACAAAAATATATTCTTCATAACCTATATAATTTATATAATAATAAGTAGATAGATTAATAAGTTATAAGTTTTTGCGCACAAAAAAATCGATTTTAACTTAGGAATTTATTAGCCACGAACAAAAAGAAATGCTCGAGTGGCGGAATGGCAGACGCGGTAGACTCAAAATCTACTGAAGGTAACTTCTTATGGGTTCAAGTCCCGTTTCGAGCACCATTTAAATAAATTAGGTAATTATAATGACAACTGCGAAAGCTAAAACATTAGATGTGAATCCTCAAAGAGTTAAATGGCCAATAAGGAAATTTGTTAATAAATTCTTTATTTACAATGTATTTGAATGTATCGGTTTAGTGATGCTATTCTTGTCAATCTTTTGCCAAGAAGCATTTGCTGGAGACGAAACGAAAATCATTGGTAACATCGTAGTCTCAGGTGCTGTTGCACTTGCGGGTATCCTTGGTGGTTTGATTTATTCTTTGCTTCTCACACATAAAGGTGAAACACCTTTAGCAGCTAAGTCTTCCAATTGAACGAAATGATTCTTCTGGATTCCAATCATCGGAATAATTTTCGATAAGATTTGAAAACATCAAGAATACAAACTTCGTTATGCTTTGAAATTGAGAGCAAATCCCGATTTTCAAAAGCCAAAAGCAGCATTGCCTAGTTCAGTTTCTTTGATATTTGCAGCCTTAATTGGTGTAGTATTCGTTATTTGAATTCTATACTTAGCTGGCATATTATCACCAAATCCAGGAACCGACACTATCCCAGGTATTTTGGATATCTTCTTAAACCCAATTCGTGGTTTTGCTGGATATACAAATAAAGCTGGTGACTTTGTCAGAGGTGTTGGTTCAATCGTAATTTTCTTATTATTATTCAACGGTACAATGACGTTAGTTAATGACGCTCATGCTATTGAAGCAGGTATCGGTGGATTATTAAGAAGAATGAAGGGAAAAGAAATTGTTCTAATCCCAGTGCTAATGCTAATCTTAGGTATCTGTGGTTCTACATTCAACATGTGTGAACAACTATTACCTTTATTCTTGATTGTAATACCAATCATGTTCGCTTCAGGCTATGACGCTATGACCGGTTTCCTTATGGTAAACATGGGAGCTGGTGTTGGTGTTATGGCTTCTACAGTTAACCCAGTATTAATTGGTACAGCTGTATCACAAGTTCCTGAAGAATGAGCTGAAGCAAACAACTTTGGTATGATGTCAGGTATATCATGAAGATTAGTAATGTTTGCAGGATTGATGTTAGTTTCTATTCTTTGTACAATAATATATGCACGAAGAGTTAAGAAAAGACCTCAAAGATCATGTGTATACATGTCTGAAGAAGATTTCAAAGAAAAATATACATTTGATAAGGATGCACTTCCTCCAATGACATCAAAACGTAAATGAACACTTATTGTGTTTGGTTTAGCGTTCTTAATGTTAATTGTTGGATTTGTAGACTGACAATCAATTACAGGTTTTACAGGCTTTAACACTGCTCATGATTGATTGAGCACTAACTTACCATTCCTAACATCAATAGATCCACTTGGTAAGTGAGGTATGGTTGAAGCTGGTATGTTATTCTTTATTGCATCACTTATTATTGGTGCAATTAACTGAAAGGGCTCAGGACACTTCTTTGGTACATTCTATCAAGGTTGTAAAGACTTTGTTCCAGTAGTATTCATCGTTTCAGTAGCTAAAGGTTTATCAATTACATTGATGGACTCTGGCTTAAACTCTAAGATTGCTGAAGGACTAGGTGGAGTATTAAAGATCGTTCCTGCAGTCGGAGCAATGGCAATGATTTTCTTAGTAATTGCATTACTAACTGTATTCATTCCATCATCATCTGGACTAGCAGCTGCTATGTTCCCAATGATCAGCTCTTCTGTTATAACAGCAGGTGCAGGTACAATCTCTATGTCAGGAGCTGTAACTACATTTGCTGCTGGTATGGGTTGAACAAACCTATTCACACCAACAGGTATGGCCCTACCTTTCTGCGAAATAGCCAAGATAAACTATGGTGATTTCGTAAAAGGTTCATGAAAGCAAATACTAATCCTATTGCTTGCAGGACTAGCTCTAATGGCTGGTGGTTGCTACGTAACTTCAATGTTCTAGTAACTTACAACCAAAAAGAATATAAAAGTATTGTTTATAACAATACTTTTATTTTTTATAATAAACATAATATATACACATAAATCAAAAAGGATTTTTTGTTATGGAAATTAGAGAGATTGAAAATATTGAACCTAAGGAAATAATGACATGATTTAAAAAGATTTGTCAAATTCCTCATGGCAGCTATCATGAACAAGCTATTTCAAAATGAATAGCTGATTTATGTAGAAAAGCTGGTTGCGATGTTAAGGTATATCCAAGTGGAATGATTCTTGCAAAGCAAAAAGCTACTCCAGGATGTGAAAACTGACCTGTAGTTTTGCTACAAGCCCATATGGATATGGTTCTTGCAAAGACTGAAGATTCAACTGCTGATTTGGAACGCGAACCCATTGATGCTTTTTATGAAACTGAAACAGGAACAATTCGTGCTAATAATACTACTCTTGGTGGAGATGACGGAGTTGGATTAGCAGCAATGCTAGCTGTCATACATGATCCATCAATCATTCATGGTCCAATAGAACATTTATTTACAGTAAACGAAGAAGATTTACCAGGTAAATGTATTATGGAAGATATGAAACTTGGTGACATCAATGCAAAATATTATTTAAACATTGATGGTGAAAATTTTAATGAACTAACATATGGTGGTGCAGGTTGTTCAACAATGAAATATAATTGCCCAATTCCACAAGTTGACACTAAAGGTAAACAATGTTTTAGAGTAAGTTTAACTGGATTATTAGGTGGACACTCAGGAGTTAATATTACTCGTCCACACATTAACCCAATTGTATTTATTGCACAATGTGCAATTGATTTCGCATCATTGAATAATGTTGAATTTGCAATATCTAAATTTGATGGTGGTCCAATCAATAACTCATTACCTACCTATTGTAAACTTGATGTAATAATGGAACAACGTTTATTTGATAAGTTTAAACGTTTCTTAACAAACCAAATTTTAATTTCTAAAAAAGTTTGCCAAGGATACGAAGATGCTGCAGTTTTAACATTTGATCGTGTTCCTACACCAAAGAAAGCTTATGCTTTTGATGTTGCAAAAAAGATTTTCTTATTTGCTTCATTAGCACCTAATAAGGTATTTACTGCATCAAAGAAATCAAATAACATGTTCTCTTCATCAAACTTAGGATTTGTTTCAATTGATAATGGCATGCTACGCATTGACTTTAAAATTCGTAGTTTCTTAGATGGTGAAGTTCAAAGAAAAGTTCGTAAGATTAAATCTTTAGGTGATTTATTAGGATTTACTGAATTCGAACAAACCGGTCAATTGTATGCTTTTATTAATGACATCGCGCATAACCATGCGGCCGATATATATAGTCAAGCTTATGAGGATATTATGGGACGACCAATTCAAAAACTAACAGTTGCAGGCGGACTTGAATGTGCAGTTGTTTGTTTAAAAAACCCATCAATGACACACAATACAATATGCATTGCCACAACATTAAGCAACTGTCACTCTCCATACGAAAGTTTCTCTGTTCAAGACACAGTAAAATTTTGAAAAGTATTTAAATTAACATTATCAAGATTGAAAGAATAAGGAGTTAAAAATGAAAAATTATGCTTTTGACAAAATAGAACCAAAAGGTGTTTTATATTGATTTAAAAAAATCTGTTCTGTTCCTCACGGAACACATAATGAAGCTCAACTTTCAAACATGTTAATGAAAGAACTTAATAAAGCTGGATGTTGAGTTAAGCAATTCCCTACTGGTGCAATCCTTATTAAAAAACAAGCTACAAAAGGTTATGAAAAGAAACCGATTGTTGCTGTACAAGCTCATATGGACATGGTTCTTGTAAAAGAACCTCACATTAAACTTGATATGCTTAAGCAACCAATTAAGCCATATTATGATACAGAAGATAAATGTATTAAATGTGATGGTACAACATTAGGAGCAGACAATGGCGTTGGTGTAGCTGCAATTATGGAATTAATGACAGGAAAATATGAACATGGCCCACTAGAAGGACTATTAACCGTTTGTGAAGAAGGTGACATTCGTTATTGTATGGACAACCTTCCTAAAGGTATCTTGAAGGCAAAACATTTATTTAACTTAGACAACGATATTCCTGATCGAATGTATGTAGCAAGTAATGGAACAACACAAATTTCATTTGAAAAGAAATTAAAATATTTGCCAATTAATAAAGGAACAAAAACATATTGCGTTAGTATTTCTGGCTTAGATGGTGGCCACTCTGCATTAATGGCTCATAACCCTCTTAATAATGCTATTGCATTTTTAGCAGAAGCATTGTATGCCTTCACTCAAGAACATAACAAAATTAGATTAATTAGCATAGATGGTGGATTAGCCATGAATGCTATTGCACATAAAGCAGATTTTATAGTTCAAATTGATCCAAAAGATTCAATTGAACTCAAAAAACATATTGAACATGCTTGAGATAATGCAAGAATATTAGCACAAGGATTAGACAAAAACGGAAAGGTTACTGTCCGTGTTGCAAAAAAACAAATGAAAGTTGCTTGTTCCGTTGATGAGACTGAAAAGATTTTATTTTTCTTTGGTTTTTTGCCTAATGGTATTTATCGTATGGATATTTCCATGAAGCATATATTCTCTTCTGGTAATATTGGAATTGTCAAGACAACTAATGGAGTTCTTTATGCAATATGTTTGCCAAGAAGTTTTAGTGTTCGAGATCATGATCGTCAATTTAATATGATTAGATATTTTGGTAAATTAGCTGGTATGACTAATTATCAACGATGTGCTCATTGTCCACCATGGTTAACTTTATGCCCAGAAAAATCACCAACTATTCAAACTTGAATAAACGCTTATCATAAAATAACTGGAAAATATACTTTCCCAGTTAAAGACCCAGGTGGTATTGAACCATCTGAACTAGTCAGCAAATGTCCACAACTTCGCGAACACAGTGTATCAGTTGGTCCAAGAATTAGAGAAGAACACACAACCCGTGAAAGAGTTGAAGTAGATACAATTAAAGATTTCTGAAAATCTCTTTTACAAGTATTGAAGGATATTAAATAATGCCACGTAAACACTTAGTTGCTAGTCAAACTAATAAGAAACAACAAATGCAAGCAAAAATATGATTAAAGCTTGCAAAGGAAATTAAAGCTGCAGCCAAAGTTGGTGGTCCAAATATTGATGCCAATCCGAGATTAAAAGCCGCCGTGGATAAAGCACTAGCAAATAATTTATCTAGAGAATCAATTGATAGGAATATTTCAGGTGCTGCAAAAGACCCTGCCAATATGACCAGTGTTGTATATGAATGTTATGGTCCCAATGGAACACAATTTATTGTTACAGCACTAACTGATAATACTAATCGTACCGCTAGTAATTTAAGAGGATATTTAGGAAAAATTAATGGTCAAATTGCTAGACCAAATGCCGTTAAAATTTTCTTCAATAATTATGCTGAATTTATCTTATTAAAAAATAGTAAAACAAATGAAGATTCTATTCTTGAAGCATTATTAGCTTTTAATGTCGTAGACATTAAAGAGCATGAAGATAGTTATGAAGTTCTAGTTGTTCCAGAAGAATTCTATGATGCTAAAAAAGCATTACTAGATGCTGGATTTTCTATTCATTCAGGTGAAGTAAAATTAGTAGCACAAGATAAAAAAGATATTACTGATGAAAAACTCCTTGAAAAACTTGAAAGGTTCTTAGATTCGTGTGATGATGACGATGATATTCAATCAGTAGTTCATAATTTACTTTAATAAAAAGGCTAAAAGCCTTTATTTTTTTATATTAATTATTATCTTTTTTAATATTAAAAGTTTTATCTATATAATAGATAAACATAAATAGATATGAGTAACGTTTATTTTAATTTTCTATTTATTCAAACTATCAAGCGTAAACCAGTATGGATCACTTGAACACTTTTTCTATTTGTATCTTGTTGTTTTTTAATTATCTTGCCATATGTAACAAGCATTAACACTTTACAAATATGAGCTAATACAACTGTTTCTATTTCGCAAACCATCATGGGAATGGTCGCAAGTATTTTTACAGCCGTATTAGCTATTAATATATTTAGAGATACAAGGGATGAAGGAACAGAATTAATCGTTATTTCTAAACCTATATCACGTTTAAAAATTGTTTTAACTAAATTTTTTGTATTTGGTTTTGTATGTTTATTAGTTAATATCTCTTCAGTCATTCTTACTTCATTTACAATTCTTTTGCCTGAAACAGAAATAAAATATTATGCTGGATTATTAATTTCAATGTTTATTGGTAATGCCATAACATTTGCTGTGTTTGGTGCTATATCAATTTTATTTTCAGTAAAGTTTGCAAGAATTGGTGTAATTATTACCAACATTGTAATTTCATTAGTTTTCTTAATTTATCAAGTATTAGCTGCATTCTTATTTTCTACACCACTTAAGGCTTTAAAAGATCGAGACATCAATGCTTATAACTACATTGTTGCTAATCGAGACACTGAAACTGGCGAATATGATGAAAGAGAAATTGTTGATTTTAACGCTAGTGCACCTGAGGGTGATAAACCACATCCGTGTCAAGCAACAACATGACAAGAAATGCGCGATTATTGAGAACAAGATATTAAGAGTATTGATCCTACACCGATGTTAAATGCAACAGATGTTGCAAGTCAATTGTCATTGACTTATATGTCATATAAAACAAATGAGTTTTCGCAAAAACAAGCACAACGATTCTTTGGAATATCACGTTTCTATGATTACAAACTAACTGGACCAGCTAGTATGGAAATTATTGACAATCAAGAACCAATGAATTGAGTTTATTCTAGCGAGACATATATTCCTGTATTAGAAATTGGTGGTTTTGTTTTGCCTTCATTCTATTGTTTCCCAACAATTAGACCACTTTCTTCTGCCAAAATAAGAGGGTTGCGTGATAAATTACCAATTGGAACAATTCGTTCACGTGAAATTCTATCAATGAAAGAAGTTTATTTTGAACCAGATGAATGACGCAATTATAAAGAAGGATTTGACGCTATTTATAAAGATGTATTAGATTATAAGAACTATTACAATTGGAGACAAGTAGATCCATTGCATCGTCTTACAACTTTTTCATACAATCAAGATGATTTATCACAATATTATAAATATATTTGAGCTTGTTTGTCAGGGCACGCGGGAGAAGAAGAATATTTGCCAGGCTCAGATGCAGCATCTTTTTCAAGAGAATATTATCACATTAATAATCCATATGATTTAAATGTTAGATTCATGCAATTTAAAAATTATGCATATTGAAAAGCTTATGAAGAGCAACAAGAAAGTTTAAATACTGTTTCTGATAAGGATTATATACATGAAGCTTTTGTAAATGGTAGAGCAGCAATTGCAGATAAATGAGACCAATACAAAAAAATTGGATTTGATTTAGGACTTAAATTCACTAATGAAGAGAATAATTGATTCATGCAGTCCGATGGTCTTGCAACAGGAATGATAGCTCCTAATACAAGAACAATTTGCCTTGATTTAGCTCATCATGTATGGGATCTAGCAAGTGCTGACTCTAGGTTTAATGAAGAAGATATAACTAAGATATTCTTGCCATTGTATTACAAAACTACGAGTGTTATAAAACATATATCCGATCCAAATGAACATTATATGTTTGTAAGTTTAGACCAACCCACACGTAATGACACTTATTATGGGACAACATACTTTGAACAATCTATATGGTATCCAAATGTTTCTGGGTTACTAAAAGATATCCTAAAAATTAATATGCCAATTGGTCAAAATATAGTATTGTTTTATTATCAAGTTAGTCCAAAGGTGCAATACTGGATATACGCTATTATATGGGCTACGATATCCATGGTGGCCTATTGTGGTGGTGCTTTAGTTTATAGCAAATACGATGTTAAATAGAGGTGATTATATGAGAAACGCTGTAGCAGAAATTAGAAAACAAAATAAAAAGAACATTAAGGAATATTGTAAAACATTCCGTAATGCTTATTTTAGCAAACAAAATAGTGAGACTGGAATACTGCATTATCGTGAATTAACGCGAAAGCCTATTTTGTATGTTGAAAACTTATATAAAAAATATCCTCATAAAAAACACCCAGCTATTAACAACATTTCATTTAGTGTTTATCCTGGAGAATTCCATGCATTTATTGGTGCCAATGGAGCTGGTAAAACAACATCAATTAAATCAATTATTGGTGCTTATGCTCGTTGATCAGGAACTGTTTTAATTAAAGGAGAAAAAAATACAAGTATTGAAGCAAAAACTTATTTAGGATATATTCCTGAAAAGGCTAACTTTCCATCCAGAATGAGTTGTTTTTCATACTTAGTATGAATGGCAAGACTTTCCGGTTTATCAAAAATCGAAGCAAGAAAGTTTGCAAAATCAAGACTAGTAGAATTGAATATGTGAAGTTTGCGTAATAAATCACCAAACTCATATTCATCTGGTCAAAAAAAGAAAGTTTTGTTAGCACAAGCCTTAATTAATAATCCACATGTGTTAGTAATGGATGAACCTGCTGCAAACCTTGACCCTAAAGCACGTTTAGAACTATTTGAAATATTAGGCAAATTAACAAAAGAAGGAAAAGCGATCTTTATATCTAGTCACGTTTTAGCTGAATTAGATAGATATGCCAATGCTGCAACCATTCTTGATGGTGGTAAGATAGTTTTTACTGGTACAACTAAAGAATTGTTTGATAAATATGCTGATAGAAAATTAAGTGTTAGTGTGTCAAACCCAGAAAAATTAAAAGCATTATTAAATGATATGGGCACAGATTATAAAATTGATAGTATATCAAAAAACTTTATTATCCATTTCCAAACTAAAAAACAAGAAACTCACTTTTTAACAAAAATTCAACAATCTAAAATTACTTTACTTTCATTTAATGAAATTGGTAATAAGTTAGATGATATCTATAAGAAACTAATTAAATTTGGTTCAGTAGATACTATGGAGAAATAATGAATACAATACCAAAACAAAGAAAGCCAAGGATTCCGGTAGTTGCTTATACAGGCTACTTATTCCAATCGTTCTTAAAAAGACCGTTTGGCTATATTGTTGCATCTTTGTATGTTGTTTATATTGCCGTTATATTCTTAATTGTTCCTAAAGCAATGCATTTTGAACCATTATTGATTTGAAATCTTGGTGGTTTCAATATGCCAATATTTAACTTGTTCTTTATTGCTGGTTCAGCAGCTAGCATTGCTGTAGCAGTTTTTAGAATAAGTCGTGATGATGGAACCGATTTATTGTTGTCTGCCAAACCGATGACAAAAGGTATAACCGTTGGTGTTAAAACTTTTGTCTTCGTATGCATTATGTTAATCATGTGCCTAATGTCAGTCGCTATTGTTTCACTAATCGAACCAGTATTTGGTAAATATGATATTATTACTAACACAACTGGTATAGAACACAGCAAATATATAGGATTAATACTGTCAATTTTTGTTGGTAACTTAGTTAACATGTTCTTCTTTGGTGGAGTTGCAGTCTTTATTGCAATGGTTGGTGGACAAGTTATTACAATCATTGGCAATATTGGTGTCGTTATTCTTTTATGTGTAATGAACATGATTTATCCTCAAGCAATTAAATCATCAACTGAAATATTGTTTGATAAATATAATTCTGAAATATATAGTTACAGTTGTAACACACTACATCAATTTGAGCATCCAGAAGAAGGAGACAATTTACCATTTAACTTTGCAACCATAGGTTGCTTTGCTCCTGGCGGAATAGAAGAATACCATTTTGATACATACGAATATTGAACAAAATCATGCAATGAATCAGGTAGATTAGATGCTAATTATGCTGATTTTGGTAAACAATTATCTAGTTTATTTAATGGGTTTGGGCAAGATGAACTACGTTTACAAGAAGCTAGTAAACTAACAATTGGTTTGAATAACAATTATATTTATGACATAAATAAAAACTCTCATGTAGCTGAGAATATTGAGAGTCAGAATTATCCGATTGTTCTATTTGATAGAACAATAGATCAAGGAACATATATTGGTCAAGCTAGAATTGTTGGATCTGATATGAATATTAGCGGGGAGAATTGGTATGCACGTTCTTCTTTATTCAATTATGATTTTAATGCACTAAGTATAGTAAGCGAAGGACATCAATCTGCTTATTTATCTAGTGGGACAAAAGAACATTACGAAAATAATATTAATAAAAGGATAAATGATTTGCATTTTTCAACTGATGAAGAAAGGGAAAAAGCAGAAGAAGTCTTTGAAAAGGGAGTTGAAAGATTTTCACAAGAACCATCAATAGCCGCACGAGATGCAGCATACGAAGTGATTGTTCAAAATTATCCTGAATATGAAAACTTATCTCCTTCTGAAAAATACAATTTAGTATCAAAAATTCACTTATGATGAGTTATCTATGCGATGAATGAACAAATTCAAAGCATACAAAAAATAATTACTGATGCAAAGTTCCCTTTTGATTCTGCAACAATTTGTGAGTGATTTAATCACTTATCACGTACTTATAAAAAAGGTGAGTGAAATATGGTATCACAAACATTTGCCAATGATATATTAGAACAAGGTATAACTCTTGAACATTGACAATCAGAACTCGGTGTTAATCATACAACTTTTTCTAAAATTCACTCTGTCGAATTAGATTATGTTGAAACATATTCTAACATGTACACTTATCGTGTATCAAGCTTCTATAACACAACAGTAATAATTGTTATTTGATCAATTATTTCTGGAATATTATTTGGTGGTGCAGTTATTGTTTACAAAAAAACAGACTTTAAATAATATGACTGATAAGATTAAATTTAAATTAAAATCAGCTCCAAAAAAGCCAGGATGCTATCTTTGAAAAGATGCTCATGGTGATATTATCTATGTTGGTAAAGCGATTAATTTATTTAATCGTGTTAACCAATATTTTAATCGTTTACACGATTATAAAACTAGCCAACTTGTTGCAGATATAGATGATGTTGAATTTTTTGTTGTGAAGAATGAAAATGAAGCATTAATTCTTGAAAATAATTTGATTAAGAAACATCGTCCTAAATACAACATTATGTTAAAAGATTCATCAGGATATCCATATATTGTAGTCACTGATGAAAAACACCCTCGAATAAAATACACTCATAGCAATAGTCGATATAAAGGAACATATTATGGTCCTTTTGCTAGTAAGAATTTTTTTAAAAAAGAATTGTTTATGTTATTAGGGGCAATGTTTCCATTACGAAAATGTGATCAATTACCAAAACATAAATGTCTTTATTATGATATTGGGCAATGTTTAGGGCCGTGTATCAACAAAGTTGAAGACAAGAGTTATGAAATAATTAAAAATAATATTAAGCAATTTTTTAGTGGAAATACAAGCAATGTTGAAAAACAATTAAAAACTCGTGAACAACAACTAGCAGCTTTAATGAAGTTCGAAGAAGCTGATTACTATAAACGATTAAGATTAGCATTAGATGAAATAAAAGAAAACCAAACTGTTCAATTTAATGCTAAAGGTAATCTTGATTTCTTAGGTTATGCAACTAAAGATAATCTAATATCTCTAATTTTATTTAGTTATGTGAATGGAAAATTAATTGCAAAAATTCAAGAGATACATGAATTTTATGATGATATAAATTCAGTTGTTACATCATGACTTTACCAATATTACTCAAAGAGTAAGAATCAACCACACGAATTGTTTGTTTCTTTGCCAATAAAAGAATTTAAAGCATTAAATCAGACTTTAAACTTTAAAATTTCTAAACCGATTAAGGGAAAGAAATATGAAATTTTAATGACAGCAATTGATAATGCAATTGAATATTTAAAAACAAATTACCTTGTTTATCAGAATGCAAAAAAAGCAAAACTTTCTGCCATTTATCAATTAATGGATATGTTAAAAGCCCAAAAAATTAAAACTATGGTATCTTTTGATATTTCAAATTTATTTAGTGCCAATAAAGTAGCAGGAATGGTTTATTTAAATAATGGTGAATTTGTTAAATCTAAATATCGTAGATATTTAATAGATGATGAATCATTATCTTCAGATTATGAATGCATGAAACATATATTAGGTAGATTTATTGAGCATCATAAAAACGAAATGCCAGATTTAATAATTATGGATGGTGGCAAAATTCAAGTTAATGCTGCATTAGAAATGTTTGCACAAAATAATTTAAAACCACCATACATTATTGGTTTAGTTAAGAATTCAAACCATCAAACTAATGGTATTGTTTATAAGAATCAAACAATTAAACTTGATCGTGAATCAAACTTATATAACTTTTTAGCAAACATTCAAAATGAAGTTCATAACACAGCAATTTCTTTCTACAGAAAAAAACATGAAAAATCTTTGTTTGATACAACAATTCTTCCTGATATCGAAGGTTTGTCTAAAGCAAAAAAAGAATTGTTATTAGAAAAATACCATACAACTGATAACATAAAAAAAGCCACAATCACTGAACTATCACAAATAATTGACACCAGACTCGCTAAGGCGTTAAAGAAAGCTCTTTAATTATTTATCATTGATAAATAATTATAATTAGAATAATGAATAAGAAAAACGTAAGAAATTTTTGTATTATTGCACACATTGATCACGGTAAATCAACTTTATCTGATCGAATTATTGAGTGCGCTAGTGATAACAAAATTCACAATATGCAAGATCAAGTTCTTGATAGTATGGATCTTGAAAGAGAACGAGGAATTACAATTAAGTTGAATGCAATTCAACTTAAGTATCATTCTAACAAGCATAATGAGGATTATATTTTTCATTTAATTGATACTCCAGGACATGTCGATTTTACTTATGAAGTTTCTCGAAGTTTAGCAGCTTGCGAAGGAGCAATATTAGTAGTTGATGCAACACAGGGCGTTCAAGCACAAACAATATCTAATTTATATTTAGCTTTAGATAATAACTTATCTATTTTCCCAGTTATTAATAAAATTGATTTACCATCTGCTGATATTGAAAAATGTAAAAAACAAATTAAAGATGTTTTAGGAATTGATGCAAGTGAAGCACCATGTGTATCAGCTAAAACAGGACAAAATATTTTAGATATTATCGAAGCAGTAATTGACCAAATTCCAGCTCCAATAGATGATGATGACAATAAACCATTACAAGCTTTAATATTTGATAGTTATTACGATTCGTATTTAGGTGCTGTTTGTTATGTTAGAGTGAAAAATGGTGTTTTAAAAGTTGGTGACAAAATAAAAATGATGGCATCAGGTGCACAATTTATTGTTTCATCATTGGGTGTTAAAACACCATTGGTCGTAGAAAAAGATAAGCTTGAAGCGGGTGAAGTTGGTTGAGTTGCTGCAAGCATCAAAACAATTAAAGATATTGCGGTTGGTGATACAATCACCAATGCTGATAATCCAGCTAGTGAACCATTACCTGGTTATAAAAAAGTGTTACCGATGGTTTATTGTGGTTTCTACCCAATAGACAACTCAAAATATGAAGAACTAAAAGTAGCAATTGAAAAAATAAGTTTATCTGATGCTGCTTTAGTTTATGAATATGAAACATCACAATCATTAGGATTTGGTGTGCGTTGTGGTTTTTTAGGATTATTACACATGGACATTATTCAAGAGCGAATAAGTCGTGAATATAAAATTGATTTAATTGTTACAGCACCATCTGTAAAATTTTTGATTGATTTAACAAACAAAACAACTGTTGAAGTAGATAACCCAGCCAAATTTCCTGAACGAACAAAAATCGATCAAATCAGAGAACCATATGTCAAAGTTTCAATATTTACACCTGATGAATACATCGGCGATTTAATGGCATTATGTCAAAACGCTCGCGGTAAATATATTAATCTTGAAACAATTGATAATAATCGAAAATGTATTATGTATGAAATACCATTAATTGAAGTTATTTATAACTTCTTTGATCGATTAAAATCAGTTAGTCGTGGGTATGCAACTATGGAATATGAATTAGTTGGATATCAACCATCTGATTTAGTAAAAGTTGACATTCTACTCAATGGTAAAAAGACAGATGCATTGAGTTTTATTTGTCATCGTTCACAAGCATATCATAAGGCTCAAAGAATTTGTGTTAAATTAAAAGAAAATATTCCACGTCAACAATTTGAAGTTCCAATTCAGGCTGCTATTGGTAGCAAAATTATTGCTCGTGAAAATATTCGAGCGATGTATAAAAATGTTCTAGCTAAATGTTATGGTGGTGATGTATCCCGTAAAAAGAAACTTCTTGAACAACAAAAAGAAGGCAAAAAGAAACTGAAAGCCATTGGTAATGTTGAAGTGCCACAAGATGTGTTTATTAAAATATTAAATGAAGATGAATAGAAGCAAAATGCTTCTTTTTGTTTTTATATAATTATTACCAGGATTAATTAAATGTTAACATTTAATTAAAAGATGCTATGAATACATTAAAATTATTAAATTCAGTCTTTTCACCTGTTGGTGTCTTAGTTATTGATACTCGTGGTGGTGTGGAACCTGCTTTTTGAACACAATACAACAAAGATCTGTACTGTATTTGCATTGGTCCAGAGATACAAAATGCTCATAGCACATCCGAAACTTGCTATCTTGATACGTTTGATCCATGCATTCATGCTCTAATTAATGTTTTAAGTTGAATGGGAGAAGTTTAAAAAAAGAGTTTACTCTTTTTTTATTTTCTTTTAAATCATATTTTTAAAATAGATATTTATATATAATAGATTACACATAATTAAATAGTTATTTAATTATTATTAACTTTTTTGTGAGGTAAGGATCATATGGAAAAGATGAATTTTAAAGAATGAGAAGGATTCAAACCTGGTAAATGAATGGAAGAAATCAATACTCGTGATTTCATTATTCAAAATTTTGAAGAATATACTGGAGATGCAAAATTTTTAGTTGGTCCAACCGACGCAACTAAACGACTTTGAACTGATATTACTCACCTCATTGATCAAGAAAAAAGACAAGGTGGAGTTCTAGGAGTTGATCCTCGTCCTAGTTTTATTAATGCATATCGTGCTGGTTATATTAATCGAAATCTTGAACAAATAGTTGGTTTACAAACTGAAAGACCATTAATTCGTGCATTTATGCCTCGTGGTGGAATTAAGATGGCAGTTCAAGCTTCAGAACAATACGGATTTAAAGTTGATCCAACGGCTGTTGAAACATATTCTAAACACACAGTAACTCACAACCAAGCAGTGTTTGACTGTTATACAAAAGAAATTATGGACGCACGACATTGCCACATTTTGACAGGTCTTCCAGACACTTATGCTCGCGGCCGTGTAATTGGTGATTATCGAAGAATTGCTTTGTATGGCGTTGATTATTTAATTCAAGAAAGAATTGAACAAAAAGATAAATTTGTTGGTGAAATGACTGATGAAAAGATTCGCACTAGATATGAAATCACTCAACAAATTAAAGCACTAAAACAACTAAAAGAAATGGCAGCTGAATACGGTTATGATATTTCTAAACCAGCTGCGACAGCAAAGCAAGCAATTCAATGAACATACTTCGGATATTTAGCAGCAGTTAAAGATCAAAACGGTGCTGCAATGTCAATGGGTCGTAATTCAACATTCTTTGATATTTACATCCAAAGGGATATCAAAAAAGGTGGCTTAACAGAAGCACAAGCTCAAGAAATGATTGATCATTACGTAATGAAATTAAGAATCATTAAATTTGCTAGAGTTGCTAGTTACAATGAAATTTTTGGTGGTGATCCTGTGTGAGCAACTGAAACCATTGGTGGTATGGCTGACAACGGAAAGAGTTTAGTAACAAAAACATCTTACAGAATGTTACATACTCTAAAAAATATGGGCCCTGCTCCCGAGCCAAATTTAACAGTTTTATGATCTAAAAATTTACCACAAAACTTTAAAAAATTCTGTGCTTCATATTCAATCTTATTTTCATCAATTCAATATGAATCTGATGATTTAATGCGTCCAATTCATGGTGATGATTATGCAATTGCTTGTTGTGTTTCACCAATGGCAATGGGTAAGGAAACTCAACAATTTGGTGCACGTGCAAACTTAGCAAAAGCTTTGCTTTATGCAATTAATAACGGTCGTGATGAGCTACATCAAAGTTACAAAATGGGACCAGATTTAGGTGAGTTAGATCACAATAAACCATTAGACTATGATGAAGTTTGAGACCGCTATAAAAAAGTAATGGATTGATTAGCTGGACTTTATGTTAATGCATTAAATATTATTCATTACAACCATGATCATTGATATTATGAAGCTTTAGAATTTGCTTTACATGATGTCAACATTAAACGATTCTTTGCAACCGGTATTGCTGGATTATCAGTAGTTGCTGATAGTTTATCTGCAATTAAATATGCAAAAGTTACACCAGTATGAAACAACAACATCGCTATTGATTTTACAATTGAAGGTGATTTCCCAAAATACGGAAACGATGATGATCGTGTTGATAAAATATCTCAAGAAGTATTGACATACTTCTCACAAGCATTAAAGAAACACCATCCATATCGTAATGGAGAACACACATTATCAATTTTAACAATTACATCTAATGTTATGTATGGTGGTGCAACTGGTGCAACTCCAGATGGAAGAAAAGTTGGTGTTCCATTTGCTCCAGGTGCTAACCCAATGCATGGACGAGATTGTTCTGGTGCAGTTGCAAGTTTATCATCTGTTGCAAAATTGCCATTTGAATATGCTCAAGATGGTATTTCAAATACCTTCTCAATTATTCCTACTGCATTAGGATATTGAAGAGAAGAACAAGAAGAAAATTTAGTTTCACTTTTAGACGGTTATTTTGCTAAGGGTGCACAACACTTAAATGTCAATGTATTAATGCGTGAAACATTAATAGATGCACAAAACCATCCAGAACTATATCCACAATTAACAATTCGTGTTTCTGGATACGCTGTTAACTTTGTTAAATTATCAAGAAAACATCAAGACGAAGTAATTGCTCGTACATTCCACGAAAGAGTATAAAATGTCAATTAATGCCAAAGTTTTTAAAACAGAAACATTTGGGGCGGTAGATGGACCTGGAGTAAGATTAGTAATATTCTTACAAGGTTGTAATTTCCGCTGTATTTATTGTCATAATCCTGAGAGTTGAGAATTATCAAATTCAACCAATAAGGAAATGTCAGTTCATGACGTTATTTCTCTATATGAAAAGAACAAACCTTTCTACGAAAGAGGTGGTATTACTTTATCTGGTGGAGAACCAATGTTGCAACACCAATTTATCAAAGAATTAGCTATTGAATGTAAAGCCAAAAACATTCATTTAGCGATTGATACATCAGGATGTAATTTTTATAGTAATAAACAAGCTTATCAAGATTTATTAGATCTTGTCAATTTATGAATTGTGGATGTTAAAGCATTAGATACTAATCTTCATAAAAAATTAACCGGTTTTGAAAAATTAGCAGGTGTTGATTTAATCAAATTCTTAGAATCTAATAATAAACCATATTGACTTCGACAAGTTATTATTCAAGGAATTAATAATGATTTAACTCATATGGACCAATTAGTTGATTTTATTAAGCCTCTAAACCACTGTATAAGAGCAGAACTCTTATCTTTCCATAATTTAGCTAGTGATAAGTATAAATCATTAGGTATTGATTACCCTTGTAAAGATATGAAAATGCTTTCAACCCCTGAATTTGAAAGGTTAAAAACTTACTTAGATAAACAAATACATAAATAATTATATTTTTTGTATAATAAAAAAGATTAAAATAAGCTATTATTATGGACTGAAAATTTGAGACATATGTTGAAAAGATAAAATTCGACGTTTTACGTGAGGTTGCCAGAGCATGTTATGCTGGTAATTTTAAAGACGTTGAATCAAAACTTCCCGAAATATTAGTCCCAGGACGTAAAGCTAATTATCGTTGCTGTGTTTATATGGAACGAGCAATCATGGCTGAACGTATCAAGATTACTCGTGGTGGTGAGTGAGATGACTTTAACATCATCGATGTTATTCCTATTGCCTGTGATCAATGCCCAATGGGTGGATACACTGTAACTGAATCTTGCCGTGGATGTATTGGCCACGCTTGTAAGCAAGCATGTCCTAAAGGTGCAATATCAGTTGATAGTCACCATCGTGCTCATATTGATAAAGAAAAATGTGTTAACTGCGGATTGTGTGCCAAAGCATGTCCGTTTGGTGCGATTTATAATTTCCGCCGTCCATGTCAAAAAGCATGTCCAGTAGGCGCTATTACAATGGATGAAAACTTATCTGCAAAGATTGACTACACAAAGTGTATTACTTGTGGTCAATGCACACAAAAATGTCCATTCGGAGCTATTGCTGCTAAGACATTTATGACATTCTTAATTGACCATATTCGTAATAATATTTTGTCAACTAAGAAACGTCCAATTATTGCAATGGTTGCTCCATCAATTGCTGCTCAATTTCCAAGTGTTTCAATCGAACAAGTTATTGAAGGAATTATGCAATTAGGTTTCTCTCATGTTGTTGAAGTCGCTTCTGGTGCTGATATGGTAGCAAAACATGAAACTAAGGAATTGAGTGAAAAGAAATTGTTATTTTCTTCATGTTGTCCAGCATTCTTCGAATATGTTCGAAGATTCCATCCTGAATTAAAAGACAAAATTAGTGAATCATTAAGTCCAATGGCAACAATCGGACGAGCTTTAAAACAAAAATATCCTGATTCATTAACTGTATTCATTGGTCCATGTACTGCAAAGAAAGCTGAAAGAAGTAGACCAGAAGTACGACCATACGTTGACTACGTTTTAACATTTGCTGAAGTACGAGCAATGTTTTCAGCTCGTGAGATTGAAATTGAAACATTACAAGGTAAAACATTTGATGAAGCTTCTCCATTCGGTCGTAGCTTTGGCCGTGTTGGTGGTGTTTCAGAAGCAATTATTCAAGGTCTTAATGAATTAAATATTAAAGATTTTAAAGTTTCTTCATTAGCATGTAGTGGTATGAAAGAATGCATTAGAGCAATTGATGCAATTTCTTCTGGTGATTCAAAATATAACTTCATTGAAGGAATGGCATGTGAAGGTGGATGTATTTGTGGCCCTGAAAGTTTAAACCATAACTATTCTGTTGGTCGAGCTTACATTCAGGCTCACGCAAAGAAAGCTAAGGCAAGAACAATCATTGAATCCGCAAATGTTTATGATGAATTAGTGCCTTCTCAACAACAACCACAGCCATTTATTATGCCTGCAATTAATCAACCAGGACTAAAGAAAGGGGAAACAACTTTCTTTCCTCCTTCTTCATCAACACCAAAAAAATCAATGTCAGTTTCTGAAATGATTAAGAACGCTGAAGTTCCACATAAAATTACTCATCTTGATGCTGAATCACAAGGACCAATTCCAAATCAACCAGGTAGATTAAGAGATTCTCACCTTCAATCACAACAATCTCTTCAACAGTCTGTTTCTCAAAACAAACAAGTTGAGCAACCGAAGGTTGAACCGGCAATTGTACCTGCAAAACCAGCACAAGAAAAACCAGCATTTAATAACCTTCCAAAAGAAGAAATTAATAATGCAAATGCTCCGGTTTCTACACCTGCTCAACCTGTTCAAATAGCCCAACCTGAAGTAAAAAAAGAACCTCAAAAATAAGTTATTAACTTATTTTTGAATTAGATATATAATATATGTACATCCTTCTAGGATGTACATTTTATTTAAGAAAGAATATTTATATGTCAAACGAAAAAAAATATATTTCAGTAGATGGAAATACCGCTGCTGCCATGATTGGTTATGCCCTTAGTGACACAGCTTGTATTTTCCCTATCACTCCTTCAACACCAATGGCTGAATTGTGTGATGAATGAGCTGCTAAAGGACAAAAGAACGTATTTGGTAACACTGTAAAAGTTACCGAAATGCAATCTGAAGCAGGAGCTGCAGGTGCAGTTCATGGTTCAGCTGCTGTTGGAGCTTTAACAACAACTTATACAGCTAGTCAAGGTTTGTTACTTATGATCCCTAACATGTATAAGATTGCTGCAGAATGTTTACCAGTAGTCTTCCACGTATCAGCTAGAACACTAGCTGCACAAGCTATTAACATTTTTGGTGACCACCAAGACGTTATGGCAACAAGACAAACAGGTTTCTGTATGTTAGCTTCAAATAACGTACAAGAAGCTCACGATTTAGCATTAGTTGCGCACATTGCTGCACTTAATTCTTCATTACCATTCTTACATTTCTTCGATGGTTTCAGAACTAGTCATGAAATTAACAAGATTGAAGAAATTTCATACGATGTCATTAAACAAATGGTTCCTATGGACAAAATTAATGCTTACCGTAAATCAGCTCATAACCCTGAACACCCAAAATTAATGGGTCCTTGTGAAAACGGTGACACATATTTCCAAAACAGAGAAGCAAACAACAAAAACTATGATGATGCATATGTTGCTGTTGAAAATGCAATGAATAAACTTGGTGAATTGACTGGACGTCATTATGCTCCATTCAATTACTATGGATCTCCAGATGCAACTGATGTTGTAGTTGTAATGGGTTCTGGTGCTGATGCTATCCACGAATCATTAGATACAATGATCAAGAAGGAAGGAAAGAAGTATGGTGTATTAAAAGTTCACTTATACCGTCCATTCAATTCTAAAGCATTTGTTGAAGCATTACCTAAATCAGTTAAGAGATTAACTGTTCTAGATCGTACAAAAGAACCTGGATCAAATGGTGAACCACTATACTTAGATGTTGTTATGGCTTTAAATCAAATGAACCGAACTGATATCAAAGTATTAGCTGGTAGATTTGGTTTAGGTGGAAAAGAATTTACACCAACTTGTGTATACCAAGTATTTGAAAACATGATTTCTGATAAACCAATCAGAAGATTCACTATTGGTATTAACGATGATGTAACACACTTATCTTTACCTGCATTAGGAAAAGACATTCAATTAGATAATGACTATTATGAATGCAAGTTTTGAGGTCTTGGATCTGATGGTACAATTTCAGCTAACAAATCATCAATCAAGATTATTGGTCAAAATACAAATAAATACATTCAAGGTTTCTTTGAATACGATTCAAAGAAATCTGGTGGATTAACTATTTCTCACTTAAGAATGTCAGATGGTATTATCCGTAGTCCATATTTCTTACAACATGCAGACTTTATTGCTGTTCACAATTTCACATATGTAAACAAATATGATGTACTTGAAGGTTTAAAACCAAATGGTTGTGTTTTATTAAACTCAATTTATTCAGCTAATGAAATTAGCTCACACTTGCCAAAAGCATTTAAAGAAAAAATCCAAAAACTTAATGCTAAACTATACACAATTGATGCTTACAAAGTAGCAACTGCTGCTGGTTTAGGCAACAGAATTAATGTTATTATGCAATCTTGCTTCTTTAAGATTACTAACATTATTCCATATGCAACTTGTGAAAAGCAAATGAAGGACTCTGTTATTAAACTTTACTCTCGTAAAGGTGATGCAGTTGTTGCTGCTAATATGAAAGCGATTGATGCTGCAACAAGTGATTTACATGAAGTTGATACAAAAGCATTTGATATGAAATCAAATCCAGATGCAATCGATTTATCTCAATGTTCTGAATTCTACCGTAACTTCTGTGCAGTTATTGATCAACACCGCGGTGATTCATTACCTGTAAGTGCATTCAAACCTGATGGTGCTGTTCCAACTGCAACAACTCAATATGAAAAACGTGCAATTGGTAATACTGTGCCTGAATGAGTTCCTGAAAACTGTTTACAATGTGGCCAATGTACATTAGTTTGTCCACATGCTGCAATTCGTTCTAAAGCAATTGATCCTAAACAATTATCTAAAGCACCTAAAGGCTTTAAAGTTGCTAATATGACAGGATTAAAAGACGCTAAGTTTAGAATTCAAGTATCAGCAGCTGACTGTACAGGTTGTGGATCTTGTTCAAAAGTTTGTCCTGCTAACAAGAATAAAGAAAAACAAGCGTTGGTTATGAAACCAATCAACACTCGTTTAGCAGAAGAAACAGCAAACTGAGACTTCTTTACAACATTAACATGTTTACCAACTCCATTTGCTAAAACAACTGTCAAAGGAATTCAATTTGAAGCTCCTTACTTTGAATTTAGTGGAGCTTGTGCTGGTTGTGGTGAAACTCCATACATTAAAACAATCTCCCAATTGTTTGGCAAGAGAATGGTTATTGCAAATGCAACAGGTTGTTCATCAATCTATGGTGGTGCATTCCCAACTGTTCCATATTGTGTGGATAAGGAGGGCAAAGGACCAACATGAGCAAACTCATTATTTGAAGATAATGCAGAATTTGGTTTAGGTATGGCTCTTGGTTTGAAATATCGTCGTAATGATTTATTCAAACATCTAGAAACTTGTGCTGCAAATGCAAAAGCTAGTGAACAATTAAAGAAAGCTATTGCTGATGTTATTGCCCACAAAGATGCTGATGATATTGATAAATTTATTCCAGCTCTTGAAAAAGCAGCTAAAGCTCAAGGACCATTATGTGACAATGATTGTCACTGTATGGAAAAGATTTTGACAAACATTGATCAAATATCAAAGAAATCAATATGAATTATTGGTGGTGATGGTTGAGCATATGATATTGGCTTTGGTGGTTTAGACCATGTATTAGCTTCTGGTGAAAATGTAAACATTTTAGTAGTTGATACTGAAGTTTACTCTAACACTGGTGGTCAAGCTTCTAAATCATCTCCAATGGGTTCAGTTGCTAAATTTACTGCTGCTGGTAAGCCAACTCGTAAAAAAGACCTTGGTGCTATTGCAATGACATATAGAGACGTATATGTTGCACAAGTTGCTTTAGGAGCAGACCAACAACAATTTATTAAAGCCATTACTGAAGCAGAAGCATACAATGGTGTTTCATTAATTATTGCTTATGCTCCATGTATTAACCATGGTTTCAATATGTCTAATTCACAACTTGAAATGAAGAAAGCTGTTGATGCAGGTTATTGACAACTATATCGTTACAACCCAACTGCTACTAAGAAATTTACTCTTGATTCAACTCCAAGCCCACAAGGCGATTATGTTGAATTCTTAAAAGGTGAAGCTCGTTATGCATCACTTGTTAAGAAAGCTCCAGAACAAGCAGCTAAGTTGTTTGAAGGTTCTAAAGCTAATGCTAAAGAAAAGCTTGCTGGTTTAGTAGAACTTAACAAATAATATTCTTTCTTAAAATTCACACTTGAGGAGTCAAGTGTGTTTTTTATTTATATTTTGCTTATATTTTTCACAAATATAATTTCATTTTCAAAGGGAGAAATTATGAAATTACTTGAATATGAAGATAATGATTTAAGAATCATTAAAACAGATAATGCATTAACTTATGCACTGTTTGATGCACTTAAAGAAAACGTTAAGATAAAAGTATTAAATTTGTGTAAAAGAGCTGATGTTACAGCAATGACATACTATCGTCATTTTGGAAATAAATATCAATTGTATACATTTGCTATTAAAAAACAATTGCAAGCTTTTCTTCCAATTCCCAAAAAACTTAAGCCCAGCACAATGAGACAATTAGTGTATTATTTGTTAGTTAATACCCAAAAGTTTATTTTTGATAGTAAAGATGTTATCCTACAAAGTTTATCTAAAATAGATAAAAAAGGAATTGACCAATCATATATTGGAATGATGTTTTCCATTTATCGATATTATGTTCATCAAGAAATTAAATTGATTTGTGGTAAAGCTTCAAGTTTAGAAACAAGTATGTGGGCGAATCTACTAAGTGGTGCGATTGTTATTCTTTTTATGAACCAACTAAAATGTGCAATCAATGTCAATTCTAAACTAATTTGAGACTCAACAAAAAACTTATTATCATTCATAAATAAGTATTAATATACTTATTAAAAACATTAAAAACCTTTTAGCATAGCTAAAGAAAATAAATAGATAAAAAGATATACTAAAAAATATATAATTTTTTTATGTTTATCTCTGCAACAATAACATCGTTGGTTACAACTATTGATATTAATCCTCTAACAATAGCTATTTTTTGCACAGTTTTTGGATGTATTACAATGGTTATGTCACAAGTTGTTTCCTTGTCTCAAATCTATACTGTTGCTAAAACTAAAAACACCAGTGGGACATCTTTATTAACATACGTGTTTTTTGTAATTATGTCATTGTTAAGTATGTCGTGGGCAATGACTTTTTATTTTAATAGTGGTTTGCCTGAAGGTGCTGATATTGTATTACAACAACTAAGAATTGTTCCATTGATCATATGTTATTTTGCTGATTTAATATATTCTCTGGTTATGACAGCAATAAAAGTTCGATATATGGTTCTAGCTAAAAAGATGAACAAAACCGAACTAGAACTATCGGTATATTTAATAAATCAACAACAAAAGAAGTATGTTGAATCTCATTACAAAAAAAGATATTCAAAGTATTTTAAATTTATTTGTCTAATTTTTGGTGCTTCAACACTAATAATTTTGTTTGGCACACTTTTTTCTCTTTATACTGCAGATACTATTATAAAAATTGGAACATCACATCCTGTTGATTCTGATGTAGTTATGACGTTAAGTCTTCTTGGTGCATTTGCATGAGAAGCTATAAGTTGACCACAATTTATTAAGTGTATCAAATATCGAGATACATCTGGTATTTCACTTAACTGAGCTATATTTTTACCAATGGCTTGCATTATTTCATTCGTATATGCATTACTTTTAGGTTTTGGAGTAGATTCGTTTGGTTTAGATACTCTTGGAGCCTTAATCTTCAACGGAATGATCGTAAACTTTGGTATTTTAATAATTAAAGCGCAAAACATTCGAAAAACAAAAAAATTAGGTATTTCTGAACTTGAATATACAAAGATAAAATTATTACCTAAAATTAAAGCAAAACAAGAAAAGATTCAATCTAAAAAGAAAAAAAGAGCTTAGGCTCTTTTTTACATCTTATCAACTACATCTATACCAAGAAGTTGCAAACCGTTTTTAATGACAGTGGCAACACAATCAATTAAGTATAACCGTTGTCCAATTAATGCTTGGTCTTTACAATCATTTATTCTTACTTGTTCATAGTATGTGTGAACTAATTTAGCTAAATTTGTTAAATATAGACACATCTTATGTACTTCATATGTTTTACCAATGTTTTCTATTGTAGGCATAAAGAAGAACATTTGATTGATTAATTCATTTTCTAATGGATGAGTTAAAAGATTGATATCTTTTTCCTTTTTAGATTGGACTTTAGCAAGAATTTGTTTAATTCGAACATAAGCATATTGAACATAGAATAAACCATTTTCATTGTTCTTTTTTCCAGCTTTTTCAACATCAATTGTGATATGAGAATCAAGAGATTGATTAACTAGGTATCATCTTGCAGCATCTTTTCCAATTAAATTGATTAAGTCAATAGTTGTAAAACTATTTCCTGATCGTTTGGACATTTTAAATTCTTGTCCATTTTTTGTTAGTTGAACCATTTGCATAATGCAGACATGCATTTGATCTTTTCTAAAACCCAACATTTGGATAGCGGTTGACATTCGATCTACATAAGATTTGTGGTCAGCGCCCCAAATATTAAAGATTCTGTCATAACCTCTAGATAATTTCAAGTTATGATATGCGATATCAGGTGTGAAATATGTGTAGTTACCATCAGATTTAATTAACACACGATCTTTGTCATCACCATATTGTGTTGTTCTTAATCATTTTGCACCATCAGCATCATATAGATACTTATTTAGTTTTTTAAATGCTGCATTAATTAAATCATTTTCATAAATATATGATTCTGGAGATCACAAATCCATTGTTACATTTAGCTTGCCTAAATGATCTTTAATAATATCAAGTAGTCTTGTTTTAGAAAAATCACCGATTAATTTATTTGCTTCAGCATCTAGAATTCCATTTTGATCAAATTTAGTATTGACAAAACGATTTTCATATTGTTTTTTTAATAATTCAGCTGTATCTATAATTTCTTGTGCATGATAACTATCATCAGGTAATTCAACTTTTTGACCAAAAAGTTGTAGATATCTAATTAAAACAGATAAAGCTAATTTTTTAATTTGATTTCCACCATCATTAATATAGTATTCACGATCAACTTTTATACCATTAGCTTCAAAGATTCTGGCTAATGAATCACCGTATGCACCATTTCGCGCATGACCAATGTGTAATAAACCTGTAGGGTTAGCAGAAACAAATTCAATGTTGTATCACAATTTTTTCTTTTTTAATTGTCCAAAATTCTTAGTTGTGCTTATTGCATCAAGCAATAATTTTTTAGAAATGGGGGTTAAATAAAAATTAATGAAACCAGGGCCAGCAACTTCAATTTTAGCAAATGAATCAGGTTTAATTAGTTGAGCAATTTGTTTTGCACTATCAACTTTCTTTTCGTTACCTAATTGTAAAGACATTACAACATTAGTTGTAAAGTCTCCATATTTTGAGTTTCTTGTTTTATCAACATTAATATTTTCAGGGGTAAGAGCAATACTGGGTATGTTATTTTTCTTAGCATACTTTTGAATTGCATCATATACCTCGTTTTTGATAAACGAAACTATTGATTCATTTTTGTAATTCATTTATTGCTCTTTCCTTTCATTTCTAATTTTCCACATACAAAGGCTAAAAAGAGTTAATTGACCTTTATATTTAATTTTAATACTATTTATATCTTGTGCAGTTATCTTTTGTTTATGTAAGAAGGTTTGTAACCCTTTGATAAAATCTTCATCTTCATTACACAATATGTTTTGTTTAAAGCAAGCAAATAAAGCAAATGTCTTGATGGTGTTTAGTGATATCCCAGAATATTTTGATAATATATCAATAGCATATGATTCAGAACAAGTTAAACACATTTTCAAATTTAATTGTTTGGATAAAACATCATTAGTTATTGTTTTAATAATCTTAGCCTTATCAACCCCAAGAATATTACTTAATATATCGCTACTTAATTTATTAATTTTTTTTGGAGTAACTTTTCTTACATAATTATGAATTTGTGTTCATTGTGTTTCTAATTGTTGACTTGTTAGATTTTGACCAACAATTGTATGTATTAATCCTGAATATAATTGACGATAGATTCGTACATAAAATGGTTGATCAATATCAAAATATTCAGATAATTCTTGATGTTTGTCAACAAATGATTGAATAATCTTTTTATCAATGGCTACAAATTTGAAATATGGACTTTTCATAATAATATGTATGAAAATTATATTATTTTATCATTGAAACAAAAAGAAAAACCAGGACTTGCCTGGTTTAATTTGTCCTTATTGGAGCGGGTAATGGGAATCGAACCCACATTAATAGCTTGGAA
>JAKSVR010000007.1 GCA_024427105.1 Mycoplasmoidaceae bacterium
TTAACTTCTTGGAAAATTTCTTCTCTTAATTTAATTAATTCTGGATCTTCTTCAATATCAGCGTAGTACTTGTTGATTGTTCCAAGTAATGTTGCAGAGTCTTTATCTTTTTCTGGTTCGTCTGACTTATTAACTTCAGATGGTAATAATGCAATTTCTTGTAATCTTCCATCTTTGTAAATAATCATTAAGCTCTTATCGTCATCACTAGTTACAAATGTTTGTGTTCTTTGGTCATTAGCTGGGAACATTTTAGCACCACGTTCACAGAAAGCACGATAAGCTTTAGCTTGAGAATCTTGACGAATATAGTCATCAGTAGATACTGCTTCATCATCTCAATCATAGTTGTAATCATCTTTCATGTAACGCTTTGTTTGAGTAATTAAGTTATCAGTTCATTTTTCATATGGATGAATGTTCATTTTACGGCCTAAAGCATGTTTACTAGCTTCTTGTGATACGAAGTATTCATGTCCAGTTTTGTCATAGAATTTAAAATCAAAATCATCTAAGAATGTTGTAAATCCAAATGTTGTATTTAATTTTAAAAAGTTTGGATATTTAACAATGTCAGAATATCAAATTGATTGAGTGAAAAGATCATAGAATCATTTATGAATATCTCTTGATCATTCTTCTTCATCGCCACCAGTGAAGAATTTCTTACTTGTATCAAATGTGTTGCTACCAACAAATAGAATATAGTTTCCATTAGAAAAACTATCAGTACCCAATAAGATATCATCATTTTCATAATGTTTATTAGTCATGTTAATTAATGAGTGATCGTCTCAGATATGATTAAACGAAATATAATGAGCAACAATTGCTGATTTATAAGAACAGCTTGTTGCTGATAAAACTAGTGGCATGGTAGCGCATAAGCCACCAAGACTAATTCCTACTTTTTTAAGTAACGAAATTTTCTTCATAATAATATTTTATTAATTATAGTAAAATTATAGAAATAATAAAAAAAATATTTGAATTACAAAATATCTATCCGAGCTTAGCAAAGGCTAAAACTCGGGGTTCCAAAGAAATCAAGTATTTAAATAATCTATTTAAATTGACAAAAAATCAACAAAAAATAGGTAAAAATAAATCTTTTTTTGTCCGCACTTATGGTTGTCAAGCTAATGAACGAGATAGTGAAATAATAAAAGCAATTTTAATTGAAATGGGTTTTGTTCAATCTAATGATTGAAAAGAAGCTAATCTAGTAATTTTAAACACTTGTGCAATTAGACAAAACGCCGAAGACAAAGCATTTGGTTTGCTAGGGGCATTAAAAGCACTCAAGAAAAAACGGAAAGATTTAGTTTTTGGACTTTGTGGTTGTATGCCACAACAAGAAAAAACAATCCCTGAAGTTAAAAAGTTTTTTAATGTTATTAACTTCATTTTTGGAACTCATAACATCTATGAATTACCCGCAATCCTAGAATATGTTTACAAAGTAAAAAAACAAATAATTCGTGTTCACAGTCATGAAGGAGACATTATTGAAAATCTTCCTGACTATCGAGAAAATAAACACAAAGCATTAGTTAATATCATGTACGGGTGCGATCATTTTTGTTCATATTGTATAGTTCCGTATACACGTGGAACTATCCGTTCGCGCACAAAAGAAGATATATTGAATGAAGTTAATAATCTAAAGAGAAAAGGTTATAAAGACATAACATTGTTAGGACAAAATGTTAACTCATACGGTATTGATTTAAAGGGTAATTATCGTTTTGTAAATTTGTTAGAAGATGTCGCTAAAACTGGTATTCCTAGAATCAGATTTGCTACTAGCAATCCATGAAATTTTAATCCAGAAATTATTTCAGTAATGGCTAAATATTCCAACTTAATGTCCTACATTCATTTGCCAATTCAGTCCGGTTCTGAAAGCATCTTAAAAAAGATGAATCGTGGAATGAAAATTAATACATATTTATCCTTTATTAAATTAATTAGAAAGCATATAAAAAACTGCACAATTTCAACCGATATAATTGTTGGTTTTCCAAATGAAACTAACAAAGATTTTTTGCAAACAATTAAGCTTTATAAAAAAGTAAAATTTGATAATGCTTATACCTTCATATACTCGCCTAGAATCGGCACTCCCGCCGCGTCAGTGGTTGATAAAATCGATCTAAAAACTAAACAAAAACGACTAGATAAATTAAATGAATTGGTGAGAAAATATTCAAAGTGAAATAACAATAAATATATCGGTAAAACTTTAGAAGTTTTAGTTGATGGAAAAAGCAAAAATAATCCAGATATTTTGACTGGTTATTCACACAATTGAAAAGTAGTAAATTTTAAGGGCGATGCTAGGCCGGGAGAATTTGTAAAAGTTAAAATAACTGGATCAAGTTTGTTTAGTTTAAATGGCATCCAGCAATAAAAAAAGATTGGTTCAACCAATCTTTCTTTTTTTATGCTAATGCATTTTTTAGTTTTGAACCAACTATTGCACCAACGATATAACCTGCAACGTTAAATAGTGGGATGAATGTTTGTATTCATGGCACTCAGTCTTGGTCTTTCACTGTTGGGTGAAATTGGAATACTAAACTTAAGATAACATCAGCAAATACTAATGCAAATGTAATGATTAATCCAATACGAATTGCTAATGGGCTTGCACCAACTCCTCTTAGAGTTCCAGCAGCAAAGAACATTACAATTGCCAAGAAGAATCATAAAACACCCGTGATAGCGTTGATTAATGTTAGATACTTAATAGCTTCTTCTGCATTAGTCAAAACAGTTGATGATGAATGGCCATTATCTGTTGCAAAAATAATAATTCTACAAATTATTACTGCTAATGGTACTAACAACAAAATTAAGCTAAATCTCTTAAATCATTTTGCAAATGAATGAAAAGTTTTATTTTTTGGCATATATTCCCTCCATTCTAATTATAACAATGAATCTTACATAATTTTAAAATATATTATTTTTAAAATTAAATAATATTTACTATTTTTATGTATAAAATAAATATAATAAGATAGTAAAAACGAAAAAGGTAATTTTTATGAAAACACAAGACCAAAAAATTAAACAAATCAAAAGATACAAAAAGACAAGTATTGTCTTCCCAATAATTGGTGGAGTATTACTTGCTGGTGGTGCTGCTGCTGGAGTTACTATTGGTTTAATGAAGCTACCAAAGGTAACCGCAGAAAATGGTACTATCGAAATGCATGCTGGTGAATCACCAAAAGGCCAAGTTAAATTTAAATTCAAAGATAATATTAAAGATAACACGGTCACTGCTAAATTAGGAAATACAAATAGCAACGGACAAGATGATGAAGCAACCGTTGTATTTGATAATGAACATCAAGGTGGAACATCAAGCCTTGTTGATTTATATGTTGAAGGTGATGTAGCTAAACTAGACATCATGTTAGTCAACCCGCCTCAAGCTGCTGGTGAATACTCATATACATATAGTGTTACTTTCGAATATCGAAATAGTGATGGTAAATTAATTTCTCACAAGATTAGTAACTTAAGAGTTAACTATTCAGTTAGTGATGAATGATTATACATTACTGAACCAGAAGCTTCACAATATGAAAGAACCGCTACTCTAGATACAGATGGTGCAACAAACATTGTAATTGGTAAATATTCATACCGTGGTGAATTGTCTAATATAAATGATTTAGACGCTATTTTAATTAACTATGAAGGTGGACAAGATGCTCCTCATGTTGTTCCTTCAATTATTAATCACAATGCTGAAGAAAAAACCTTTGATGTTCAAGTTTCTATTACCAATGGTCATGGTAAAGATCAATACGATAGTTATCTTATTACTGGTAACTTACAATTTACTTTCAAGAGTACAACTGTACTTGAAAAATCACAAGACTTACATTTAGAAATTACCGAAACTGTTAATGTTATTGAGCCTAATGAAGGATTAATCACTACTGTTCAATTAATAAATGGAACAAACGATTACAATTTTACATTTGCTGCAGACTTACAAACAACAGGTATGTATGACTTCCGTGCTGGATTAGACAAAGCAAGTCTAAATATTACTCATGACTTTGCATGTCCTAAAGGAATGTCTGTTGAACTTAAACCTGATGGTGTTTCTGAAAGATCAAAAAATATTAAGATTAAAGGTACTCTTCATTTTGATAATGAAGCTTTAAGATTATCTGATTATGATTTACATTCAACTCTTGTATACAGATACACTAACAGTAAATCAATTTTCACTGATGTTTATGGTGAAAAATCATTCATTTTAAAGATCGTTGCACAAAAAGGTATTTATGCTCCAGACATGAGCGTTCAACCTAACCATATTAAATTAATGCCAAATGATGACTTCACTGGTAGTACAGCTGGTAACAAGATTAGATTTACTGGTTTTGGTTTCTCAGGATATCCAAACTTAGATAATGTTGCTTTAGAAGGAACTGGCGATTTTGCAAATCTACCATCTGAAAACATTAGATTTGAAATTGATAGAGACAGTGTTGATCCTGGTCTACGTAAATTTGATATTGTTGGAACATTTGATAATCTTTCTGCTACAGAATGATTTGGCAGAAAATTAACTGGTAACTTTGCATTTAAAGAAAAAGATACTGGTAACCCTATTCCATATGAACCAACAAAGGACTTTAACATTGATATTCAATGAGTAGATGGTGTTAAGGTTGTAAGTACGGAACATAAGAAAGATGTACACATTACTAAAGAACAAACTATTACTGTTGAATTTGCTAATGCAATTTGATATACAGGATTTGATACAAATGGGCAAAAGAACAATCTTGTTCTTAAATTAGATACCATCCGAGGTCTAGAATTAATTCCTGAAAAATCAAAAATTAATTTCCAAGATCCTGAAGAAGGGGTTGTTTATGGAGTTGCATCAATTGTATTAAACTTTAAAGTAACAGATCCAAGAATTGTTGTATTCAATGTTCCAATCACATTAGGTCATTTCAGAATTGAATATGTTGAAAAGCCAGAAGAAGCTCCTCAAGAAACATATCCATTGGATAATTTCGAAATGACAATTCTTGAAGAATATGATGTTATTGACAAGAATGTACAAAAACAATGAGAACAACAAGTTGTTCCTTCTGCACAAGGTGCTACAACTACAATTCAATTAAAAGGTTATGAATATACTGGATTTGATTTAACAACTCCACAAAAAATTTCTGAATTTACAGAAAACATTGAAATTTCAATGGTTGGTAAGGAAGGAATTTCAATCGCAAACAAGAAAGTTATAGCTTCTACTTCAACTGATCCAAAAACATTTGAATTAGACTTAACATTCGAAGTAAGCCAAGAATTAATGAAGGATAACAACGAAGTATTCGTTGACTTGAAATTCAAAATTCCTGAAACTGAACCACAAGAATACATTAAATCTGATGGTTACACATTCAAACTTCTTGCTATCAATAGTTTGGATGATGAAGATGTTCCTGAAACTGTTGTTGGTCAAATTCACAAAGACTTGAGCTCTAGTGTAGTTATTCCAAACTTTACATACACTGGTTACACTGAAGGTATTGAAAATACATTAACTCCAATGTTTAAACCATCTACTGGTGGCGCAGCAGTTGAATGTAGCTTTGACAAAATTGATAAAGGTAATAGAACATTCAGTGTCCTTGTTCCATTTACAAGTGTAGATCCTTTAGGTGCTAGCATCTCTGGAACAATTCAAATGGTAACTAAGACCACACCAGCTCAAGTAATCTGAACAAGTAAGTCAATTACAGCTGAATTAAATACTGTTGGTACTGTTGCTGACTATGACACAGATGCTGAAGAATCATATACAGACCGTCATGTTACAACTACTCTAGTTGAAGATGAAGAAGGTAATACATCTGCAACATTTACATACACTGGTTTCCGATTCACTGGATTTGATGAAGAAGACCGTGATGCTTTAACAGTTACTGCAACATTTGATCTTACATCAGGTGGGGCACTTGATATCACTGGTGATATCGCTTGACATGAAGATAAAACTCTTGATGTAACATTTACAGCTGAATTAGGTAAAAGTGTATTCCCTGAAACATTAACAAGTGAAAATATTACATTTACTTTAACTGCTGGTACATCTCATGATATCCTTGAAACAGGAACAGGTGACGATGAAGCAACAGCAATATATACTGTTGATATTATTTCAGAAGAATCAATTGTTGAACCAACTCAAAAGACTTACACTAAAGAATACAAATTTGGTGATTCTGGATTAGATGTACTAATTGGTAAATTTGTACCATCATTCTATGACCCATCTCATAACCGTATTACAGTTCAAAAAACTGAAGGTACATGAGATGATAGTGTATCCGTTACAATTGATAGCTATGGTGATGATGGATTCAATATTAAAGTAGAAATTGCTGGACCTGAAGTTAAAACATATACTGGTAAGTTTGATATCTATGTTGATGGTGCAAAATTCATGACTACTGAAACATATGTCATCACACCAACATTAAAGAAAGAAATTATAGTTGATGCTGTTACTCCATCAACTACAATCAATTTGCCATATTCAGATTATTCACAAGATGCTCAAGTTGAATTTACTGACTTTAAAACTCACGGATTAACAAGTGAAGATAAAGACAGCATTGTGGTTGACACTACTGAATTAGAATTCTCTCACTGTTCTGGTTCTGTTGTTTCTGCAGTTCATCAATTTACTTCTGCTGATGATTTCAAGGTTGTAATTGATTTCACTGGTATTTCTAATATTCAAGATGATGCACAAATTGCTGGAAGAATTAGATTGTACGTTAATGGTACAAGTATTCAAGCAACATTAAGTATTGCAATTGATGTTAATATGGACAGCAAACCAACAATCACGGCTCCAGTTACAGGACGTGAAGTAGAGGTTGAAATCCCATCACGTTCAACTCCTATCGCTTATGCTACATTTGAGGGATTTGCAACAGAAGGGTTCACTGCTGAACAAAAACAATCATTGTACTTAAAAGGAGCAAGTGGTACTTTATCTGGCATAATTGATAAAGATGATGAGGATGTGCCAATTGCTGATATTGTTTGAACTGATGATAGTTTCAAATTAACACTGGCTATTGATGTAACCAAATGTACATTTGGTACTGCTTATACTGGTACTTTAAGTTTCAACCTAAAAGATGAACCTTTTGTCCAAGATATTACAACTGATTCTGCATCTCAATTCTCAGTTACTGTTATTGACCCTATCCCTGAAGCAGAGATTATTGATACAGATGACAAGTCACACATATTAATGTATAGTGATGACTATACTTTAGAAACAACTATTGCTGGAATTACATTTGTTGGAATTGACTATGACTCAACTCCAGAATTTACAGTTGCGGCTACAGGTGAAGGCACTCAATGATTACTAAATGGTCAAGACATTACAAGTTATGTTACTCTTGATGTTACTCAAACTGTTTGAACTGGTCCATATAGTGGTTCACTCGAAATTGGTGTTAAAATTGATACAAGTAGTATAGGTAGAATTGATAAAAACCAAACTATTACTGGTGGATTTACTATAAGTGAATCAACTGGTGTTGCTACTCCATTAGTTTCTACTGATTACCAATTTACTACTCCTGAAAGTCCAATTCCTGAAAAAGGTGTTACTTTCGATGTTCTACACACAGGTAAATTAGAAAAGAACGCTTCTGGTAAATATGAAATTAAGGTATACGGTTATGGATACACTGGATATCAAATTGATGACATTGCTAGCACATTAACTTTCACAGGTGATTGATATGTTAATGGAATTCAAATAGCACCTCAATATGTTAGCTGCGTTGCTGATTACCATCAAGGTAGCAAATGATCTGGTACATTTGATTTAACATTCACATTTAGTGCTCCAGCTATAATGGATGGTGTTGAAGTGACATGTAATAACTTTGCTGTTGCTGAGGAAGCAACAGGTGAAGTTATCGCAGAAGATAGTACTGATTACGAGTTCATAGTTGAAGCTATTCCACAAATTAATATGGATAATGCAGTTTTCCGTTCTGAATTTAACAGAACAAATGCCGGATGAAAAGTTACTGTTTCAGGTATTAAATCTAAGAACTTAACTATAAGTGATAAATCAGACCTAACGATTGAAACTACTGTTCATGATGATACTGCACAAATTGATACTGATTCTATAGACTACACATACAATGAAGGTAATATTAATATGTCCTTTATGGTGTATGGTCAAGTAAATGCAAACCATGAAATGAAAGGATCATTCATCTTTATATATACTGATCCAGATAAACTAGAACATCACTTTGTATTTAGAAATCCTTCTGATGAAAGTTGATTTGATTTAGATGGTTTAGCTGAAATTACTTCAAAACTTGATCCTGATCAAAAATTCGAAATTGGTAGCTGAGTAAAACATGGAGACCATTATGAAAGTAAAGTAAGATTGATGGGTACTTTTGATTTCAGTGGATATATTTCTTCTACTGGTGTTGTTGATACACACTTACACTGTGATATTATTCCTACTGTAACTTCAGAAGGTATTAGTCCAAACATTATTTACATTATCGAAGATGAAGCGACATTAACAGGAAATAATAATATCGCATTTACATTAGGTATTAGCCAGGCAGAGTTTGATAGTATTGGAGAAACTATAGAAGGTAAAATAGCTCTAAAATTCTATTATGAATTTAAATGAGGCGAGGGAATGATATCAGAACACTATGATTTACAGGAATTTGAATATGGTGCTTTGTATTATTATGAAATTGATCCTTCCCTATAATGAAAAAGAGGTTTAAACCTCTTTTTTTATTTATATTTTCATACAATTTTATGTATTTTCTTTTTTAATCAAATAAACTTTTTCTCATATTCAGTTTGGACATTATCCTTATTAATTGATTTGGTTATTTCTTGATATAGATCTTTAGTTTGATAAACAAGTGATATATCTTTTCGATTCAAAAGAGTTTCTAGAGTGTATTGATACAAATCTGAATTATCGGTTTTAAATTCTACCAATGCATTTTTCTTTAATATTTTTTTATATAGAGATAAAAAACTTGGAGATGTTAATCTTCTCTTTGCGTGTCGTTTTTTTGGCCAAGGGTCAGAAAAGTTCAAATATAAACCAGATAACTTATGATTAAAATTAAGATTAATTGCATCCGCACAAACAAAACAAAGATTATTAATCTTTAAGTCAGCACGATCTATTTTCATAAGAGCTTTTAGTATAACTGTTGAATATTTTTCAATGCCAATATAATATTTCTTTTTATTGTTCAATGCCTTGGCAATTAAAAAATCTCCTTTACCACTACCAATTTCTAGGTAAATTGGTTTTTTTGGTAATTTAAGATCTGCTAGCTCACAATAATTAGAATAATTCTTAATCAATTCTGGAGCATTAATGTTTGTTCTTAATCTTCCCATAATATTTATTAAATAAATCAATGCATGTTAAAAGTGATGATAAATAGATTTGATGTTTATCATTTAATAAGATCTTTTGTACTTGTTTATAACTTAATCACTTATTAAGTGATACATTTTCAAATACAGATCCGTCACCTTGCTTTTTTGCTGTTGGTTTAATATTGGTTACATCAAATAAAAAATTAAACACTGTTTCATTCATTTGAGTTGATGAAACACAATAACTACCTGCAACTAGATTGTTTTTAGTTATTTTAAGATTAGCTTCTTCATACACTTCGTTAATAGCATTGTCAAGTGGTGATTGATTTTCTTCAATAGAACCAGTAATTGGACATGCATATAAATCATCTCATTTTAAATGTTTAACTGTATTAACCACTGGAAGTGGTTGATAACGAATTAAGAAATAATAGTTACCCTTTTCTTTCTTAAAACATAAGATAGCTGTAGAATTTATACCACGACGTTGGGCATAAATAAAACCTTGTTTGGTTTCATATAAAGATAAATATTTGGTTTTATGTAATAATTTATTCATTGCTAGTTCCAGACCCCATCAATAGTCGATTAACAATCGCTTTTAATTTAGGACTAAAGTCGTACATTTCAACAGTACGTTTTAAATCCTCAAATAATGTTGGATTACCACTAAAGTATTCAAGTAATATAGCAAAATCATAGAAATCAAGAAATTGCTTCTTTGCTCTAAACACATCATTATAGTTATGTACCATTTGTTGATCTTGCAAGTCTAGCATATTAACTAACATAACGTTGTTATGAGTAATAAGATTTCTTAAAGAAAGGAAATTATTGATTAAATTATCAAAAGCTGCAACTTTATTAGGAGATAGCTTAAAAAACTTAACGACTTTCTTTTTAAGTTGATCATTTAAAGCAAAATAAACTAATACAGTTGTCGAAAATGTTCAAGTTAAACATAAAGCATCCAATGGACATGTTCTTCATTTCAAATATAGATTATTTCGCGAAACGTTTTCATAAGAACTAGTATTTGGGTTAATATGAGCATATTTTGTCATTTTGTTGATCAATTGATCAAAACCAATTCCACATAAACTACTACTAGCATTTGAAAAAATTTGATGTTTTAAAAATTCCTTGTCTCTTGCAAGCAAACAGCCATCATATATACGGTATGTGTCTTCGATAATATAGGCAATTTGTGTGTTTAATCGCTTTTCAATATCAAGTAAATGATCCAAGAATAAGATTGAAATCTTCTTATCTAACTCATATAAATTTAGCAAATCATCAGTAGTTATTTGCAATTGTTCAAAATTTTGCTTTCCGAACAATTTTAAATATGGTTTCATAACCCGGTTATAGTTATCATTAACTATGGCCTTAGTTAAACGCTTAATATCACTAATAATTATCCCTTTTGATTGGATATGGGATAATAGTCTATTTAAAATAGTGTCGTTCATACCTTAATTATATCTCAACCAGAGGGTGACTAACTGCATGTATTTAAAAAATAAATAATTAGTATAATATATACATAGGAAAAGACAATTATGGCAAAAGTTGAATATTGTGTAATTGGTTATGGTCGATTTGGCGGACAAGTTGCTGACCAATTAAATGAACTTGGAAAAAGAGTTATGGTTATTGAAGCTGACTCTGCTTTATGTGATAAGATTTCACGTTTACATGAAATCGTAATTAAAGCTGATGCAACAGACATTAATGCATTAGCTGACTGTGGTGTTAAAAACATTAACAATGTTATTGTTGGTACTAGTGCTATTGAAAACTCAATTATGATTTGTGCTAACTTAAGACAATTGGGTGTAGAAAATATTATTGCTCGAGCAAAGAACTCAACTCATGAACGTGTACTTAAAACCATGGGAATTACCAATGTAATTACTCCAGAAATTGAAATTGCTAACAAACTAGCAATCCAATTAGTTTACAACTTAGGAGCTGATATTTCAGCTATTAACAAACAAATTTGTTGGGTAAAAACTGTTGTAACTAACCCTGATATTCTACATAAGAATGTCTTTGCGTTCGAATTGAAAGAAAAATATGATGCTTTAATCATCACCATTCAAAGAAAAGACCAAATTATCTTTCCAATTACTAAAGTTACTCAATTTAAAATCGGTGATATTGTAAGTATTGTTTGTCCTAATGACAATATCAAAAAAATTATTAGTATCTTAACTCAAAATAAATAAGATAGCAAGTGCTATCTTTTTTTATTTAGAATAATGTTCAAGAACTTTAAGGGTTATATCTTCAATTTTTTTAGTTAAAGCTTTAAAGTTGTTGTTATATTGATCTTGGTTATTACCATAAGCCACATTATCAGATACCACTTTTACACATAAGAAGTCAACATGAGTTCGACTGCATACTTGAGCTATGCTGGCTGCTTCCATATCAAAACCAACAATATCTTTATTGCCTAGTGATGGAAAAGCTTCAATATTATTAATATTAATAATCGAATCACCACTAGCAATGGTCCCAACAATAGGATTTTTGATAATCGATTTTAAATAATCAACATATTCTCTCTTAATCTCATACTTTAATGGTTCTTCAGGTAATTGGTTAAGTTGATACTTAAAAGCAGTTAGGTCAACATCATTGTATTCTGCACCATCAGCTATCAACATTGACCCAGGTGCGATGTTTGCTTTACATGAACCAGCTAAACCAATGTTGAAAATTTTATTAACACCAAAATTGGTAACCATATTCATTGCAGTCATGGCAGCATTGGCTTTGCCAACACCACAAAAACAAATAATAATTTGTTTATTATTTATTGTTCCAATATAGTATCGAATACCATTAAACTCAATAATCTTAGCTTTAATGGTTTTAACTAAATTTCCTGTTTCGGCCTTTTCAGCTGCAATCAAACCAATCATTAATATTTTTCTCCATTTAGTCGATACACTATTTTAAAAGCGCTTTCATAATCTTCACAAGCATCTTTAAATAATTTCGCTCGGTTGCGGATGTCTGCTTCAGTTCGAGCTGGTTCAAGCTTATCAGCTAGAAATAAAGCTTTAGCAATTTTATTAGAACTATTTATATCTTTAAAGATAACATGATTTTCAATAGCATCTAAAATGTCTTCGTCTGTTATACCAAGATCACGTTTTGCTAATCTTGCACCAGCTAAACCATGAGCACAGTGATATGATGGAAACTTTGATAACTCATCATTTGAAATAATTGCTCTTAATTCTTGATCATTAAATTTTTTAGCAATATCATGCAACAATGCAGCGGTTTGACATTTTAAAATTTCTTCATCACTAAAGTGATTACCCATAGCAATCTTTGTAATGGTGTCCAAAACTCTTAATGTGTGTTGATAACGACGATCAGACATGTATTGTCTAACACCAACTTGTGTATATAATCCGTAGTGACGGATATAATCAAAGTTCTTCTGACCAACCTGTTCAACTGACAAATTAGCTCGGATATCTGAACTAGAACATTTAAATTCAGCATTTGGTAAAATAATATGCTTATCATTGATTCGTTTGATTGGATTAGTGCCACGTTTATAACACACGATTGTACATAAACTATTAATCTCTAAATAATTGTTTCATGTCGTAATCACTTCGTATTGGTCTTGTCCAACCAAAAAGAAAAGCTCCGAGTTAGGATAAGTCACTGCTATCTCTTTAATGATATCGCATGTATATACTAAATTATTTTTATTTGCGTAGATATCATATTTGATTTGATCAATCATTAGATTATTGACCATATTAACACGAAATGAATATGGTGCAAGTTCACCAGCGTGTTTTCATGGAGAAATCTTGTCAACACAAATAATTGTTTTTTGTGGTTTGATAAAATCTATTGCTTTTTGCAATATATGTAAATGTCCAACATGTGGCGGGTTAAAAGCACCACCGAAAATTAAGATTTTATCAAAGCCAACCATAACTATTCTTCAGCCTTATCGCTATCTTTAATATTACTTATTCAAATATTGCAGTCAGCTATTTCATTTCCAACAGCATTAACCCGTTGGTCATAAGCTAAGTAATTTAAATTACCAACTGTAATGTATTCTTTTTCACCAGTAACATCAACTTTAACCAAAGTTGTATTAGGAACGAGTGGAATAACTTTATAAACGCTAAAAGCATTGTTGTTGGCAATAAAACTGTTGACAGGTCGGCCAATGTTTGTTCGGTTGCCGACTGGAACTTGCGTCAAATCAATGCGTTTTAATTGCGTATTCGTTGCGATAGCCACTTGGGTAATGGTATCAGTCAATAGGAAGGCTCCAGCGATGCCATCGCCGTCTTTTAGCCCCATTGCCTTAACACCTTTTGCATTCTTACTAACAAATGGGATTTGGTCAATAGTGTAACTATTGATATATCCTCGTTTAGAACAGATAAGTATTTTTTGCTGTTCATTGTCAATCGGGAAGACTGAAACAACTTTATCACCAATATCAAGCTTTGCATAATTAATCGTGCTCGTACGCTTTGTAATCATTTCTGATAATTCGCAACGCTTAATTGAACCTAATAGTGTGACAATCACAACTTGTGTTTTATTAACTGCTTGTTTATAATCAGCGTTCAATGCAGCTACTACTTTAGCATCTGCTGCTGAAGTTATTAAATTATTAATGTGCGTGCCTACTTCTTTAAATTTACATTCAGGAATTTTGTTGTTTGGAATAACAGCACAATCTCCATTTTCCAAGAACAATAATGATCGGTCTCGTAAATTACCAACATATTCATTAATAATAATGTCATTGCCTTTTGTAAAGTTATCCTTCGGATCATTAGCCAATAATATACGATTACTAAAAGCTTTCATGTAGCCACCAGCAGTAAAAGCAAAGATTCGGTTCTTATCTTGAATTAGATCTAATTCATCAATAACAACTTTAGTTTCTTCATAAGAAAGCTTTGATAATCGCTCTTGTGGATAAAGCTTTTTAAATTCTCTAAGCTTTGTTTTTAAGAACAATAGTCTTGCATCTTTATTATTAACCAAGTTTTCTAAAGTTGCAATAGACATATTAAGTTCGTCTAATTCTTTCTTTAGTGCTTCCACATCAGTATTAGTTAAACGATATAATCGTAGATTAACAATTGCTTCAGCTTGTGGTTGACTAAAACCAAATCTAGTTACTAAATTATTAACAGCTTCTGTTTTATCCTTAGCTCGTCTAATGGATGAAACAACATCATCAATAATTAATATTGCTTTGATCAAACCTTGAACTATTTCACGACGTGCTTTAGACTTGTCTAAATCAAATTGACTAGTCTTTAAAATAATTTGTTCAGCATGATCAATGAATGCTTGCAAGAATGTAAAGATGTCAAGTAAAACTGGTTTACGATCTTTGATTGCAATCATATTAAAGTTAAAGCTTGTTTGCAATTTTGTGTTCTTATACAAATAGTTCTTGATGAAATCAAAGTTTGCGTGAGTCTTTGTTTCAAGAACAATATATACACCATTAGCATCTGATTCATCCCTTACTTCAGTAATTTGTAAAGCTTCAGTCTTTTCTTTAGCTAAGTCAATTTGTTTAATAATATCAGATTTGTTTGTTTCAAAAGGAATAGAAGTAATAGCAATTTGCTTATTACTTAATCTTATCATTTCACCAGCAACAAGGATTTTTCCTTTACCTGTTTTGTAAGCATCAGCCACTCCATCTAAGTTGCTAATAACACCACCGGTTGGGAAATCAGGTGCAGGCATCAAATTTAATATTCTGTCGATACGACAGTTGGGAAAATCAATCTTAGCAATAATTGCATTAACAACTTCGCTGGGATTGAAAGGAGGAATATTAGTTGCATAACCAGCAGCAATACCGTTTGCTCCATTAATTAATAGATTAGGGTATAAGGTTGGTAAAACAGTTGGTTCTTGTTCTGACCCGTCAAAGTTAGGAATAAAAGGAACTGTGTTCTTTTTAATTCCTTCTGCCATCATTTCACCAAATGCTGATAAACGGCATTCAGTATAACGCATTGCAGCAGGACCATCACCATCAATAGATCCTTTATTACCGTGCATGTCTAAAAGACAAATGTTATTTTTTCATTCTTGGCTTAAACGAACCATAGCTTCATAAATTGAGCTATCACCGTGTGGGTGGTATTTACCAATTACTTCACCAACGGTGCGGGCTGACTTTTTGTGTGGTAAATTGTGAAATAGATTTAAATCATTCATTGCATAAATGATTCTACGTTGTACAGGTTTTAAACCATCACGCACATCAGGTAACGCACGATCTTGAATAATATATTTGGCGTATTGGCCAAAGCTATCACTCATGATGTTTTCTATAGGAATATTTTTATTATTGTCGTTTGCCATAATCTATTCCTCTAAATCAAAAGAAACATTTTCATCGATTCATGTTTTTCTTAATGAAGCATTATCACCCATAAGGGTTGATATTCTTCTTTCAGCTAAAACAGCATCTTCGATGGTTACCTTGATCATCTTTCGATTTTCCTTAGCCATAGTTGTTTCTTTTAATTGGTCTGCGTTCATTTCACCAAGACCTTTGTATCTTTGAATTTCAAAGTTCTTAAATTCGTTCTTTAAATCTTCTAATTCTTGTTCAGTTCAAGCATAAGCAAACTCTTTAGAGTTCTTTTTAGTTACTTTATATAAAGGAGCTAATGCAATATAAACATGCCCATTTTCAATAAGCTTCCGCATAAAACGGTAAAAGAAAGTTAACAATAATATACGAATGTGCGCACCATCGACATCGGCATCAGTCATGATTACCACTTTGTGGTATCGTAATGCTTCCTCATCATAATCTTCATTAATTCCAGCACCTAATGCAAGAATAATGGTAGAAATTTCTTCATTATTTAGTAAGTCAGATAATTTTGCTTTTTCAACGTTAAGGATTTTACCACGTAGTGGTAGGATGGCTTGATGCTTCTTGTCACGAGCAAGTTTAGCTGAACCACCAGCTGAATCACCTTCAACTAAGAAAATTTCATTTTGAGTTGCATCTTTTGATTGAGCAGGAACTAGTTTTCCTGAAAGGAATGTAGCCTTGTTTTCTTTATTTTTTAACTTCTTTACATCTTCACGAGCTTTTCTTGCTGCAACACGAGCATCTCTTGCTAGCAAGGCCTTATTAATAATCTTTGTAGCAGAAGCTTTATTTTCCTCTAATCAGAAACCAAATTGTTCACTAAAAACTTGTTTAACGGCTGCATATGCTTCCTGTGTAAATAATTTATTTTTAGTTTGGCCTTCATAAGCAACCAATGCTTCGGGAACCAAAACAGTAACTAAGGCTGTTAAGCCCTCACGAACATCTCCACCTTCAAAGTTCTTGTCTTTTTCTTTCAATAAACCATTTTTTCTTGAATAAGCATTGATAGTTTCAGTTAAAGCGGTTTTGAAAGCTGTCTCATGGCTTCCACCTTCTTTGGTTTTAACAGAGTTAGCAAAACTAATAATGGTTTCAGAAGAATCATCAACATATTGCAATGCAATATCTACTGATATTTTGTTGCTTTCACCTTTAAAATAAGCAGTTTTATGAATTGGGTTTTTTGTTTCGTTGATGTAATCAACATATTCAACTATACCGTTATTTGCTACATATTCATCTTCGGTATTATTGATCTCGTCTTTGAAGATTACCTTCAAACCTTTAAACAAATATGTCGCTTCTCGAACACGTTCTTTAATAATTGATGGTTTGAATTCAATTGACTTAAAAATAGTATCATCTGGTTTAAAGTGAACTTTTGTTCCAGTTAGATTGGTGTTACCAATCTCTTTTAATGGTTGTTCAATCTTACCACCATTTGAATATTTTGCTTCTCAGATCTTTCTAGATCTGTAGACAGTTACATGACATCACTTGCTTAAAGCATTTACAACAGATGAACCAACACCATGTAATCCACCAGCAGAGTGGTAAGCAGAGTCATCAAATTTTCCACCAGCATGTAATGTAGTGAATACAGTATCTACTGTACTTAATTTTGTTGTTTCGTTTATTCCAGTGGGAATACCACGGCCATTATCTTGTATGGAAATTGAACCATCTTTCTTTAGAATGATGGTTATCAAATCAGCATTTCCGGCTAAGACTTCGTCTACTGAGTTATCAAATATTTCCCAGACAAGGTGATGCAGACCGTATACATCAGTAGAACCAATATACATACCCGGTCTTTTCCTAACTGGTTCAAGGCCTTCTAGCACCTTGATATTTTCATCAGTATAGTTGTTAATCATATATTAATTATAAAATAGATTTACTAATTAAATAATATAATTATTTGTATGAAAACTATCCATGAAATCAAGAAGATCTTGAGTAGTCATTACACTGCTTTATATTTAAGCAAAACTAAAAAAGTTCTTGAAACTAATAAAGTGAAGAATATCTCAATAATGAGATTCACTCATTTTCATAAACAACCAATTTATGTTTGTGGCATTAATCACTGTGTTGAATTTCTTAAAGATGTCAAAGGAATTTTTAAAGTTTACGGAGTAAAAGATGGTGATTTAGTGCCTGCTGGTAAACCGATATTGGTTATTGAAGGCGATTACTCTAGAATTGCTGAATACGAATCTGTAATTGATGGAATTTTGGCTCGTGAATCATCAGTTTGTAATCACACTAAAAATATCTTAAAACATATTAAAGCAAATCAATTGATTTGCATGGCTGATCGTGCTGATTTATATCTTGCACAACCATATGATGGTTATGCAGCTTGAGTTGGTGGAATGCGTATTTTTACAACTCAAGCTCATGTAGAGCTTATTCCAGATTTAACGGATGTAAAAGTTGTGGGTACAATGCCCCATGCTCTTATCCAACAATATAGTGGTAATTTAAACAAAGCTCTTTGAGCTTATCATAAGACTTTTCCAAAAGAAAAGCTTTCAGCTTTAATTGATTATCATAATGATGTGACTGGTGATATCAAAAAATTAGACAAAAAACTTCGTCAATTAATTTCTTCTATTCGAATTGATACATCAGTTCGAATGTGTGATAAATCTTTGCCAAACAAACTAGAGAACTATGGAGTTTGCAAGCAACTTGTTATTAATGCTCGAAAAGCATTAGATGACAATGATATGAAACATGTAAGAATAATTGTTTCGAGCAGTTTTACTTGTCAAAAAATAAAAGACTTTGTCAAATCTAAAATTCCTGTTGACTCTTATGGTGTTGGAAGTTCACTACTTAAAGTTAATGTTAACATTACTGGAGACTTAGTCTACTTAAACAATAAACCGGAAGCCAAAAATGGTCGAGAAGTTAAAATTGACCATAAAGATCTAAACAAATTAAATATTTATATTTAAAAAAATATATTTAAAATTCGCACTCACATAATATATAAAGTAAATATATGGCAAACGAAGAATACAAAACAACAGTTATTTCATATGATGAGCGACCACAAGAAGTTAAGCAACCTCGTCCAGAGGATAAGCCTAATATTCAAAATGTGTTATTTAATGTAACGACTGCTGTTCCACATGTAACTGAAACGTTGCCAACAATGAAAATTGAACCTCAACCTTCTGCTAAGAAGATTGACTTGCGTCCAATAAACAAAATAAATAAACACGCATCATCCCTACCTAGGTTCTATGTTCGTGAATATTATCGATCTACATGAATCGCAATCATGTGAGCGGTTGCTACTCTTGTTTGTTTAGCTTTAGAATCATGAGCAATGGTTGCCATTTCTCGCAATCCAAATGTTAACAACTGATGAGGATTATTCTTAATCCCTGCACCAACGATTTGTATTGCTTTCTTAGTTCTTTATGTAAATAACTGAATCAATTTTAGAAACGAGGCACGAACCGTTGACTTTACCCAAGGTAAAATTCCAACTATTAGTGTAATGAAATTATATAAGCGTCTAAAAACTGCTCATATTAATGTCAACTGAATATGTGGTCTAACATATGTTGCTGGTGGTGAATGCATACTAGCATCATTTATCGCTGGATGAATTATGTGTGGCAAATGAGGAGTATTAAATCCTAGTTCGTTCCCTGGTGATAAAGGTGGACCAGCATTACTAATTACAGTAATTGTTGCTGCTTCAGCAATGATTATTGCTTTCTTTGCACATGTAATATTATTAGTTACAAACTATACACGAGCAGCTAAAATTGATAGCTACTATTCAGTGCAAATCGTAAGTGATGAAGAATTACGTGCAATTAAAAAATATAAAAATAGACGAGACTTATATATCTTCATTGCTGTTGTTATGGTTCTTGCTTTAATTGGTGTATTAATTTATAAATTAATTAAATCACGCAAAGTAAATAACACTGTGACAATTAATAATTAGTTTTTTAATTTATTAAATTCATCTAAGTATTGACCAAAGTTGTCAATATTTTTAAAGAATCAACTACCAGTAACAAATCAATCTACTTGTCCATATAGCTTTTTAATGTAGTTAAAATTGATACCACCATCAATTTCAATTGTTCGATTTGGATAAAGTATTTTTGCTTGTGTTGCTTTGTTTAGGTTATACAATGCCTCATCCATAAAACCTTGTCCACCCCAACCAGGATTAACTGACATTATTAATATAATGTCGCTATGAGCAACCAAGTCTATATATTTATTTAAATCCGTTTCAGGTTTAACTGCAATTCCAGCAGAACAACCCATACGGTGAATCTTGTCAATTAATTCAATACCTTTTTCAATGGATTGTGTTTCAACATGAAATGTTATTGAATTTACTTTGTAATCTTTATATTTTTCTATTCAAGATGAAACATCTTTAACCATTAAATGAACATTAGGTAAGATACCTAATTCTTCAAGGTCTTTTAGATATTCAGTTGTAAAAGATGTTGGAGGAACAAATTGTCCATCCATTACATCGTAATGAACATATTTTATTCCCAAATTTTTAATTTGTTCTAATTGTTTTCGAGCGTTCTCTTTGTTAATTGATAACAAAGATGGTTCAATTATCTTCATAGATTATTTTGCATCCTTCATGTGTGGGAACAACAAAACATCACGGATAGATTCTTTACCAGTTAATAGCATAACTAATCTATCAACACCGATGCCAACACCACCAGTGGGTGGTAATCCATATTCTAGAGCATCAATATATTCCATGTCAACTTCGTTAGCTTCAGTATTTCCCATTTCACGTTCTTTTAATTGTGCTTCAAATCTTTCCAATTGATCAATTGGATCGTTTAATTCACTAAAAGCATTTGCATATTCTTTCTGGCAAATAAATAATTCAAATCGACGGACCATTCGTGGATCCTTTGGATCTTTCTTAGCTAAAGGTGAAATGTCTAGCGGGTGTTCAAGAATAAAAGTTGGTTGCAAACATTTTTCTTCACAGTACTTTTCAAAGAACATTGAAATAACATGTCCTCGTGTTAATTGGTGTGGCAATAACTCGATGCCATCTTTCTTTGCTAAATCAACTGCTTCTTTATCTGTTTTGATTTCATCAAAATCAATATGAGCAACATCTCTAATCATTTGAATCATTGAGATTCGTTTAAAAGGTTTGGAGAAATCAATATCAACACCTTTGTATGTTATTTTCGTCTTGTTAATTTTCTTAGCAACATGACGAATAATGTTCTCTGTTAAATCCATCATGTCTTCAAGATTAGCATAAGCTTGATAAGCTTCAATTGAAGTAAATTCAGGGTTATGCATTGGATCCATTCCTTCGTTTCTAAAAATTCGTCCCATTTCATAAACCTTTTCAAAACCACCAACAATTAATTTCTTTAATGGTAGTTCGGTAGCAATTCTTAGATAATAGTTTCTATCTAATGTATTGTGATGAGTTGTAAATGGTCTAGCAGCAGCACCACCTAATTTTGGAGAAAGGATTGGTGTTTCAACTTCTAAGAAATCTTGACTAGACATATATTCACGAATATATTGCAAAATCTTTGTTCGTGTAACAAATGTGTTTAGACTTTCACGATTAGTCATTAAATCTAAATATCTTTTTCTTGCGCGAATTTCTTCATCAGCTAATCCGTGGAATTTTTCAGGTAATGGAATCAAGGATTTAGCTAAAATGACAAAGTCAGTAACTTTAATTGTTACTTGACCTGTCATAGTTTTCATTGGCGTTCCAGTGATACCAATAACATCTCCTAAGTCAAGAATTTGTTTGAAGATTTGGAATTTATCTGGATCAAAAGTTTTTTTATTAATATAAAATTGCAAATCACCTGAAAAGTCAGAAATAACTCCAAATGTTTGTCTGATTGCCATAACACGACCAGCCACTTTAATTTGATCAGAATTACTTTGTAATTCTTCATGAGTAAACTTATCATATGCTTTAATAAACTCAGCACATGAATGAGTTCGTTCAAACTTTTCAATTGCATATGGGTTTTTGCCCATTTCAACTAATTTTTGTAATTTAGCTCTTCTTGCTAATTCTTGATCATTAAATTTACGTTCCATAAATTTGCCTTTATTTATAGAATTATAATACATTTAAAAAAGATAATAATTTGATAATAAAAAGAAACACCTGTTTGTTTTTTATTCTACTAAGTTAAAATACATCATTTATTGGATGATTGATTAAATATAGCCGACAAATATATTACTTTCAGTACCTATAACATATTTGCTTTGCTGTTTCTTTAGCAGCAAGTGGGCTAACCAATTTTTTAATCACTGTTAAAGCGAAATCAATTGTGGTGCCTGCGGCTTTGGAAGTAATAAAGTTCTTATCAACAACAACATCATCGTTTACATGATGTTTTAGTCCTACTTCATATCCTGGATAACATGTTACTTTAACATTATCAATTATTCCTAATTGATTTAATACTGTTGGAGCAGCACAGTTAGCCATAACGATTACTTTGCCATTTACTTTGCGCAAATGTGCAACTAATTTAGCACATTGCACAGGGTCTAAGAATGCAGTGCATCCTTTCCCACCTGGTAAATAAATAGCTGAGTACTTAGATAAGTTTTCTTTAGCAAGAATGTCATCACATGAAATGTGAACACCATTTTGCATTATTAAGCTTTTCTTTTTCTCGATTGAAATAATCTGTACACTAATTCCAGCTCTTCTTCAGATATCAGCTGGAATAATGACTTCCATTTCTTCACATTGATTTGCAACAATAATTGCGATCGATGTTTTCATACACTTATATTATAACTTATTTAAAAATAAGTTATATTTGCTTTGCTTTTTTAGTTTTTACCTTATCGATCTCAAATAATTGGTCAAAATGGTCTCGTTCCATATCCATGATATGGTAGAAATCCTTACAAATTTGTTCAAATGTATTACTTGCTAGGAAGATTATTCCACCAGTTGTGTGATAATCAATTGTTTTAGGCAACCATTGATTTTTAGCATGGAATAGTGCGCCAAAGTTACTATACAAGTAACTTTTTACATTCTTAAAACATTCTTTAAATTTATCACGTTTTACATACATATTGTATGGAACGATCAAAAACTTCATTGCACCAAATCGAATACATCGTTTATAGTTTCTCTTAAATGCCATAAACTTTTCTTCGTTTGTATATGCTCATAATGAAACATTTGTTTCATGATGGCCTAAAACGTAATCAAGATATTTACCTTGCATGCTTCCACCAGGAGTACGACAGTTAGCTTCAATTAGTACTGGTCCCTTTTTGTCAACTTTAAATTCGTTGTGACACAAACCATAAGTTAAACCAATTGCTCTCAACACTTTTGAATTGTATTCAATTACTTTAGTATATTTTGGATCAGAAGGTTCCATAAACTTTAAAACCGCATAAACAGGTGCATATCCGGGAATTTCTTTTTTAATATACTCTCAAACTGAAGTAACTTTTTGAATACCATGACAAGAACAAGTGTTGATAACTATTTCTTCACCTTCGATTAATTCTTGAATTAATATTTGTCCACTAGTTAATCCTTGACCAGGCGCTGTGCAACAGTCAATAGCATTCATTAATTGTTTTTCATTCCGACAAATAAATACATTAACTGAGCTTGTGCCTTGAGCTGGTTTGACTATAACTTTTTTATTATGTTCTTTAAAGAACTTTAAAGCAACAGGATATGTTGTATAAGTTATTGTTTCAATTGATCTCAGTCCATATTCTTTTAATGCTTTTTGACATTCAAGTTTGTCACGCATCTTAGGAAAGTTTTCATATGGTGAACTTGGTAAGTTCAAATCTTTTGATAAACGCAAAGCTAACTCAATACTATTATCAGTACAAGGAATAATTGCAACTGGTTTAATCTTTCTAATGTTTCTTAAGTTTTGTTCGTAGCTAAGTGAAGCTTGAATAATCTCAGGTTGTTTTCCACCAAATGCGGTATAGCGATAATGCAAAGGATTGAATTTTTTAATTCAAGGCATTTCTAAAACAACAGGAATCATTCCTTCATCTTGCGCATCTTTGATGAAATTTAAAGAAGTGGATACACAGTCGACAAATACTACTCTTTTTTTAGTTGACATAATTATTCCTCCTTCTCAATTCTTGCAAACAATGGTTGTAAATCATTAATCTTGATACCTTGTCAGTTCTTTGATAAATTATTTATATCAAGTTTTACACCTAAAACTTGTTCAACTTTTGCTGAGGTCTTAACTAATATTGGTTTTAATAAAATTGCTAAATTAATTGTTCCACTAAAAACAATGTTCAAAACATTTGATAGTCTGTCCTTACTTGCAGGATCTTTGGCTAGAACTCATGGCTTACTTTCATCAATATATTTATTCAATACATCGTATTGCTTTTGAATTGCATCTAGTAAATCATTAATTGCAAACTTTTCAACAGTCTTTTCAAAATTATTTAATAAATTTCTTTCTTGTTTAATAACATCTTTATCTTGTTGTGTTAAAGCATCGGATTTGTAAGTTGGAACAATGTTATTAAAATATTTTTTAATCATTCCTGCAACCCTTGTTGCCATATTTCCATAGTTGTTGGCAAGTTCTGAATTAATTGTTTCAATGAATAAGTCTTTAGAGAAAATACCATCTTTATCTAAAGATACTTGACGAACAATAAAGTATCTAAATGCATCAGAACCGTATTTATTAATGTAATCATTTGGATCGATAACATTTCCTAATGACTTTGACATTTTCCCCTCTTTAGTAACAACTCAACCATGACTAATAATGTGTGTAGGTAATCGTAATCCCAACATCTTTAATAGAATTGGCCAATAGATGCAATGAAATCTAGTAATTTCTTTAGACATTAAGTGAACAACTTGTGAATCTTTATCTGCAAAATATTTTTTGAAGTTTTTATCATCATTACTTAAATAACCTAGTCCAGATAGGTAGCTAAGTAATGCATCAATTCAAACATAAATAACATGTTGTGTATTTTCTTTAGTTGGAATTCCCCATATGTTGCTTGATCGTGTAACCGATAAATCTTCAAGACCTTTGTCAACAAAAGAACCAAGTAATTCTCTAACTCTTGCTTCTGGAATAATAAAATCTTTAACAACAAATTGTTGTTTAATTCAATCAGCAAATTGACTTACTTTTAAAAAGTAAGAAGGTTCATTCTTTGTAGTTAATTCATGACCAACGCGGCAATATAATTTACCATCTTTTTCAATTGCTTGATCATGAGTGTAATTTTCTTCACAATTTACACAATATAAACCTTTTCAGGTTCCTTCATAAATATAATTTTCTTTCAACAATTTACTGAATACTTGTTGAACAACATGGCAATGTTTTGGATCAGTTGTTCTAATAAGATTTGAGTAATCGATATCTAATGCTTGTCATAATTTTTTAAAATCACGATAAACATTTTCTAGCATTGCTTGAACATCTAAATTATTCTTTTTTGCTGTTTCAGCAATTTTTTGACCATGTTCATCCATTCCAGTTAGATAAAAAACATCATAGCCGATTGCTTTTTTATAACGAGCAATTACATCAGCTAAGATAGTTGTATATGCATGACCAATATGTGGTTTGCCAGATGCATAATATATCGGTGTGGTAATAAACAACTTTTTCATTCGACAATATTATTTTAATTTATTTAATATAAATATTGACAAAATAAAGAAACCTATGGTTTAATAAATGTGGCTTTAAATCCACTAAATGACATTTCTATTTGATTTCCTGTTACAACACTAGTGTAAAAACAATATAAATCAAAATCTGCAGTCGAAGTTTCAAATTCTTCAAATTTTAAATCAACAGTTAATATGTACTTGCCTGTGGCATCACGTTCTAAAACATAATCATCATCTTTATCGCCATCAGCATGAATTATTTTATCACCTAATTTTTGCACAATGCTCACTTTAACTAGGCTGCGGTCTGGTAAATAATCACCACTGTAGGTAAAAACATACTCAAAATCATTCATATTGCTAATTTGTTGAGCTTCACCAGTAAATTCTAGATTTCCTCTATCTACTGTATGAGCATAAATAAACAATGATGAATTTTTTATGTAGTCACCAGCAATTCATAAATCACCAGTAGCGGAATCAAAAGCAAATTCATCTTCAGCCAATGTTCTTGTTGTATGAACAACAAGTAAATCAATTTCATGAGTTGGATCAAGAGGTACAATCTTAGTTGAATAATCATGTCCGACAATTACATGAGGGTTTGTAACGGTTACTTCACCAATTATTTGGATATCAAAGTGTGAAGCCTTATAAGCTTGCTCTGCTCCAAAAACAGCTAAAGGTGCTATTGCAGTTATAGCTGCTGCAACTGCAGGAACAACTATATTAGTAACTTTTATGATCTTATTCATATATGAAAAATTATAAAATATTTTGATTTAAATAACAAAAAATCATACCTTTAGGTATGATTTACTGTTACTTAACTAATTAAACTAATTGAATGATTGCCATCTTAGTGTTATCACCAGTACGGTTATCTAGTTTTAACACTCTTGTGTAACCACCTTTACGACTAGCATATTTTTTAGCTAATGTAGTTGTAAGTTTCTTTAAAATTGCTTGTTTATCCATTTGCTTATTATCTAAGATAAACGACATAATTTCTTGCTTAGCAATTAAAGTGTTTTTCTTACCTAAAGTGATTAAATGATCAACATGTTTTCTTAATTCTTTAGCTTTAGCTTGAGTTGTTTCAATATAGCCATAAACAATAACATCAGTTGCTTGTTGTCTGATGACCATATTTCTTCAAGCAGTATTTTTTCTATGTGTAATTACAAAAGACATTATGTTATTCCTTTCTAGCTCTTTTTGAAACTTAATCCGTAGTCTTGTAGTTTCTTACGGATTTCACGAAGTGATGTTTTACCAAGGTTTTTAATCTTTTCAACATCAGTACGAGTCATGTTTGCTAATTCTTGGATTGTTCTAATACCAGAACGTTTTAAACAGTTGTATGAACGAACTGATAATTCAAGATCATCAATTGACACTGAAGTCACAGCTTGTTCTTGTGCTTCTTCGTTTTCTTTCATCATTTGTAGTTGAGCAATCTTTTCATTGATTTGAACTAATTGTTCAAAGTGTTCAACTAAAATCTTACTTGCATAAGCAACCGCATCAGTTGGAGTTACTGCACCATTAGTTACAACATCTAATGTTAAATAGTCACCCATGTGGTTCTTACTGATTTTTCTTTCATCAACATGATATCCAACTTGTAGTACTGGACAGAAGTTAGAATCAGTGGCAATAATTGATAGAGTATTAATATTTTCTTGGTTTTCCTTGAAAGTCTTAAATCCTCGACCATTACTTGCGAAAATTTCCATTTCAAATTTTGGACTTGTTTTTGTTTTAGTAGCAATGTATAGATCTGGGTTTACTACTTCAAATCCAACTGGAAGTTCAATATCTTCAGCTTTAATTACACCAGCTTCTTTGAAGCTAATTTTCATTGTTGGTCAATTGTGTAATTCAGTTCCTTCAGGTATTGCTTCTTCAGAAATTTTTAATACTAATTGTTTTAAGTTAAGGATGATTTGTGTAACATCTTCCTTAATTCCATCAATTGCTTGGAATTCATGGTTAATTCCTGGAATTTTAATTGCAAATACACTTGCACCAGGAATGTTTGAAAGGATAACTCTTCTTAGAGCGTTACCAATAGTAATTCCAAAGCCTGATTCTAATGGTCCAATTTCAAATTGACCATGATTATCATTAATTGAATTAACGATTGGTTTAATAGAATACTTAATAAATTTTTCCATAATATGCTCCTTCTAACGTGGTTTCTTTGGTGGTCTACAGCCATTATGTGGAATTGGCGTAATATCAGCAATTTCAGTGATTTGTAATCCTGCAGCTGCTAAAGATCTGATTGCAGTATCTTTACCACGACCAATACCATTGCATCTAACTGCAACAGTTTTTAATCCTAATGCCATTGCTTCTTTTGCGCATTGTTCTGCAGCAATACCAGCAGCATAAGGTGTTGCTTTCTTGCTACCTTTGTAACCAATAGTTCCAGCAGATGCTCATTTAATAGCATTACCAGACATATCAGTGATGGTAACAATTGTATTGTTAAGGGTAGAGTGAATGTATGCCATACCATTAACAGAGGCAAGACGTTTTTTCTTCTTACCAGCTTTTTTCGCAGCAGGTTTTTTATCAGTTGCTGCTTTTGTTTTAGTTTGTTCAGCCATTTTTCTATCCTCCTATTACTTAGTTTCTTGTTTCTTGTTAGCGATTGTTTTTCTAGGACCTTTACGCGTTCTTGCGTTAGTCTTAGTTCTTTGACCTCTAACTGGTAAACCTTTTTTATGTCTAATACCACGATAACAATTAATTTCCATTAATTGTTTAATATTCATTGCTACGTCACGACGTAAATCACCTTCGATGGTGTATTTACTTGCTGCTTCACGGATGGCAGCAAATTCTTTTTCATCTAAATCTGCTGTTTTCTTTTCTG
>JAKSVR010000008.1 GCA_024427105.1 Mycoplasmoidaceae bacterium
AAGGGTACTTTGGTTATTTATTGTTTAATAATTGCCGTTTGCTTAATTATGTTTGGAATAATTTCTGGAATTAAAAAAGACTATTCCTTCCTATATGGATTTTTACTATGTTTAGGACCAAGCATTGTTTTTGTAGTTGTTAGTTTATTTTTTCCACTTGCACAATTGGTTGCTGCCAAAGCTAGCAAAGGTGTAATAGCTTGATGTGTCATTGGTTATGTTTTAAAATATGCATTAGTGATCGGTATTCCATTTATTGGTGTTACTCATGCAGATATTTTCAATAAATGAGCAATGCTTGCAACCACATTAATTGCCCCAATAACTGTTATTATTAGTAAATTAATATTTGCTAACGTAGTTAGCAAAAATGCAAAAAATACTCAAAAATAGTATAAAATTTAGTTATGAGTGATTGAAAACCGCTAAGCATACGTCCGCAAATATTTTCAATAGTTGTTGTGGCAGTAATTATTGCCGTTTTATGTATCATCTACTATAAAAAATCTAAAAATCTAAAAGCTAATGAAGCACCACATGGTTATACATTAGCTGTCGAAATTTATGTTTCATATTTTAGAAACATGGTTCATGAAATTCTTGGCCCTAAATTTGATAAGATGACACCATTATTTGTTTTCATCTTTACTTACATTTTGTTATCGAATATTATTGGGGTGTTAGGTTTAGAAAACCCAACTGGTTCATACACCGTAACTTTATCAATGGCTTTGATTATGTACATTGGTGTTTGGGCGGTTGGATTTAAATTCCAAAAACTTTCATATTTGAAGAACTTCTTCTTCAAAATTAAAACAAAAAGTGGTAAAGCTATTCCAATTTTCCCTAACCCACTTGAAATTATGAGTAACATTGCTCCATTGATTTCAATGTCCTTCCGTTTATGGGGAAATATTACTGCCGGATCAATCATCATTACTCTATGATTCTTCTTTACTAATTGACTATGGGCAAAGATCCCAGTAATTGGTGTCATAAATATTCTTGGTGGTCTAACCGGAGCACCAATTCGGGCCTACTTCGATCTGCTATCAGGACTAATTCAGGCATTAGTGTTTACAATGCTGACGATGGTTTATTGAACTATGGCCAAAGGTGATGATGCACCTGAACCAAAAATCGAAGTTATTCCTAATATTTATAATAGATAAAATATATACAAAAAATCATAAAAAAATATATACTTAGAATGTATATATTTTTTTAAAAAGGAGAAAAGTATGGATAGTGCATTTTTAGGAGCAGGTATTGCTGCTCTTGGTACATTAGGTACTGCTGTAGGTCAAGGTTATGCCTGTGGTAAAGCTGTTGAAGCTGTAGCCCGTAACCCTGAAGCTGAAAGCAAAATTAGAACAACACTAATCGTTGGTGATGCTATTGCTGAAACATCAGCAATTTACTCATTGATTATTGCTATTCTATTAATTTTCGTTGCTTAGGAGAAAACAACGATGGATCATAAACTAACAACAACAAAAAGAACAGTAATCATTGCTCTAGTGCTAGCACTAGCAGTTTTACCATTACTGTTTACTTTAAGTTCTTGTCAACCACTGGAAAAAGAATGAGTGGTTAATAGTTTATTTCCAAACCTTTGAGTATTCATAACTCATATTATCGCTGCCGTTGTTCTTGTTGTTTTGATGACATGATTAGTTTGAAAACCAACTAAACAATCAATTCAAAAACGACATGATTACATTGCTAAAGAAATTGCTGATGCACAAAAAGCAAAAGAAACAGCAACTATGGAACTTAATGAGGCTAACCAATTAAAAGTTAACGCATTAAGTCAAGCAATGTCAATAACAACACAAGCTAAAGCTGAAGCATTTGAAATAATTGAAAAAGCAAAGCTTGAAGCAAAACAAACTGCTTCTAAAATTATTAAAGATGCTAAAGAAGATGTTGAAAAAGAAAAACGCGATGCGCGAGTCAACGCACAAGACAACATTATCAATATTGCCTTTGATGTTGCTGAATCTGTCTTGAATAAAGAAGTAGGAAAGCAAGATAAAGACAAATACATTGACGACTTATTAAAAACAATTGAAGAAGATCTTAAAAAGAGTGAATAATGATAACTTCTGCTAATAACATATCATCATATGCATTAGCAATCTTCACGATTGCTAAGAATAAAGAAACACAGGAAAAATATTATCAACAAATTGCAGCATTAGATGCAATGAATGATACTAATCCTGATTTCTTTAAAATTTTAGCAGCAAGATTTATTGATAAAAACGAAAGAAAAGAAATTGCTAAAGATGTTTTAACTGGATTTGGTTTTGAACAAAAAGTAATTTATTGAGTGTGAACAATTATTGACAATAATTTCTACAACCAATTCCATTCAATTGCTAAAGCATGTCGAGATATATATTGCGAAATATTTGATGTTTGTCGTGTTAAGATTACATCTGCCAATGAGTTATCTGAAAGCCAAATGGATAAAATCAAAAACTTCTTTGAAGTTCAATTGAAACGTAAAATAGAAATTGCTTGATATATTAAACCAAGCTTACTAGGTGGTTTAAGAATTCAAGTTGATAACAAAACATACAACAACACATTCAGAACAAAACTAGATGGTTTAAAGAAAGAACTACTATCTAAGAAAGGCTATTATGGCAACTAAAACTGATTCCTTTGCTGTCTTAATTAAAGCAAAGATTGAAAAATATGCTAATAACATTAAGCAAGATGAAATAGGACGAGTTATTTCCATCGGAGATGGAATCGCCCTTGTTTCTGGTCTTGAAAATGCCATGCTTAATGAATTAGTTGTTTTTGAAAACGGAACTAAAGGAATGATTGTAAACTTGGAGGCAGAAACGTTAGGTATTGTTATGCTTGGTAAGTATGATGATATTGCAGAAAACTCAGTTGTTAAACGAACTGAGCAAGTTGTTTCTGTGCCGGTTGGTGATCAAATGCTAGGTCGTGTTGTTGATGCAATTGGTCAACCAATTGATGGTGGTAAAGCAATTTCTAGTGAAAAAGTAATGCCAATTGAAAAAATTGCTCCAGGTGTTATTACACGTCAGTCAGTTGACGCTCCACTTGAAACAGGAATCTTATCAATTGACTCAATGTTTCCTATTGGAAAAGGTCAAAGAGAGTTGATTATTGGAGATAGACAAACAGGAAAAACAACTATAGCAATTGACACAATTCTTAACCAAAAAGGTAAGAATGTTAAATGTGTGTATGTTGCCATTGGTCAAAAACGATCATCAGTTGTTCACATTCACAATACATTAGAAAAAGCTGGAGCAATGGCATACACAACCATTGTTTCATCAACTGCTGGCGAATTACCAGCATTAATCTATTTAGCACCATATACTGGAATTACTATTGCTGAATATTGATTATCAAAAGGCGAAGATGTTTTGATTGTTTACGATGACTTATCAAAACATGCTGTTAGCTACCGAACAATTTCATTGTTACTAAGAAGACCACCAGGTCGTGAAGCATATCCTGGTGACGTATTCTATCTTCACTCACGTTTACTAGAACGTGCTGGAAGAATGAACAAAGAACATGGTAATGGTTCAATTACAGCTCTACCAATTATTGAAACACAAGCTGGAGATATCTCAGCATATATTCCAACAAATGTTATTTCAATTACTGATGGACAACTATTCATGATGACTAGTATGTTCAATGCTGGTCAACGACCAGCTATCGATCCAGGTCTATCAGTATCACGAGTTGGTTCTTCTGCACAACGTGGTTATGTTAAACAAACTGCAAGTAGTTTAAAACTAGAACTTGCACAATTTGCTGAATTATCAGCATTTGCACAATTTGGTTCTGATCTTGATAAAGAAACAAAAGATATTATTGAACATGGTAAGAGAATTATGGAAATGATTAAACAACCAGAAAACTCACCATATTCACAATTACAAGAAACAATTTTACTGTTTGCAATTAAACAACACTTTATTAAGTGAATTCCACTTGATCAAATTCCAGCCTTTAAAAAAGAATTAGTAGCACATTTTGATAAAACAAAACTATTAGCTGAACTAGAAAAAGCTGGAAAGTTTGATGAAAAACTTGAAAATAAATTTAAAGATGAATTTAAAGTATTTGTTTCTAAATTCATTCAAGCTATTCCAGATTATAAAGTTGAAAATTACGGAGACATTAAGGAATTAAAATAGGCAATGCAATCTTTAGATTTAATTAAAAAACGTATTAAGTCTATTCAAGCAACTAAGAAAATCACTAATGCGATGAAATTAGTTGCCACTACCAAAATCAAAGCTCAATTAAGAAGTTTTGAAGCGGCTAGTGTTTTTTGCCGTGAATATTATCGAGTATTCAAAACATTAATTCTTCGTGAGCCTAATCTTGACTTTTTAAGATTAGATAATGTCAAAGTTCAAGATCAAGATTTATATATCTTGTGTACATCTGATCTAGGTCTTTGTGGACCATATAATAACAATATTTGTAAATTTACACTATCTAAACTCCGTCCACAAGATAAAATATTAGTCTTTGGTCAAAAAGGTGTTAGCTATTTAAAAATGCATAACTATGGTGATCGCATTGTTAAAACCATGCGTTGAGACCTTGATGCTAACAACTATTATTCATTGTTACCATTAAGTTATGAAATCTTATCAGCTTATGCAACTGGTAAATATAAACAAATTAAAGTTGTTTATACTGAATTCAAATCATCAATTAGTAATGTTCCTAAAGTTTGAAACATCTTACCAATTTGACCAGAATTATTTGGTGCAACAAAAGAAGCAATCGTTAAAGATCCAACAATCTTTGAACCAAATGCAAAAGATATTATTAAAGCAATCTTACCAGTATATGTTTCAAACTTAATTTATGGATCATTAATTGAAGCAACTCTATGTGAATCAACTAGTCGAAGATTTGCAATGGAAGGGGCAACCAAGAATGCCACTGAACTAATTGACACATTAAAAATTCAATATAACCAAGCTCGGCAAGAAGCTATCACTCAAGAAATTAATGAGATTGTCGCTGGTGCCGTTGGCAAACACTAAAGGAGCAAATTATGGAAAAAGAAATCAAACAACAAAAAACAAATGATATTGGTCGCGTTTACGAAGTAATGGGACCAGTAGTTGATGTTAACTTCGATCATGAAAATCTTCCAAATATTAATGATGCTCTAATTATTAAAAATGGTGATAATGAATTAGTGCTAGAAGTTGCACAAGTCGTTGGCGATGATAACGTTCGATGTATCTCAATGGGTGATACTGGTGGATTAAAAAGAAATATGGAAGTTATTAATACACATAAGCCTATTTCTGTACCGGTCGGTAGACAAGTATTAGGACGTATGTTTAATGTTATTGGTAAACCAATCGATGGTAAACCTGATTTACCAGCTGATACTCCACGTGAATCAATTCATCATCCTGCTCCTAGCTTTAAAGAACAAATTGCTTCTGAAGAAATTTTTGAAACTGGAATTAAAGTAATTGACTTATTAGTTCCTTATGTCAAAGGTGGAAAGATTGGTCTATTTGGTGGTGCTGGTGTTGGTAAAACCGTATTAGTTCAAGAATTAATTCACAACATTGCTACGGGTCATGGTGGATTATCAGTATTTGCTGGCGTTGGTGAACGTACTAGAGAAGGTAACGACCTTTATCATGAAATGATTGCAAGTAAAGTTATTAACAATACTGCATTAGTATTTGGCCAAATGAATGAACCACCAGGTGCCAGAATGCGTGTTGGTTTATCTGGATTAACAATGGCTGAATATTTCCGTGATAAAGAACACCAAGATGTATTGTTATTTATCGATAACATCTTTAGATTCACTCAAGCTGGTTCAGAAGTATCAGCATTGTTAGGTCGTATGCCTTCAGCTGCTGGTTATCAACCAACATTAAGTTATGAAATGGGACAATTACAAGAACGAATTGCTTCAACTAAGAATGGATCAATTACATCCGTTCAAGCTGTTTATGTTCCAGCTGATGACTTAACTGACCCTGCTCCTGCAACAACTTTTGCTCACCTTGATGCAAAGATTGTTCTTGATAGAAAGATTGCATCTTTAGGTATTTATCCAGCAGTTAACCCACTAGAATCTTCATCACGATTACTTGATCCTAAGATTGTTGGAGTAGAACACTATAAAGTGGCTCGTGATGTTCAATCTATTTTACAAAAATTCAATGAATTACAGGATATCATTGCCATTTTAGGTGTTGATGAATTATCTGACGATGATAAATTGATTGTTGCTCGTGCAAGAAAAATTAGAAACTTCTTATCACAACCATTCTTTGTTGCTGAGAAATTTTCTGGCTATGCTGGTAAATATGTCAAAGTTGCTGACACAATTGCTGGTTTCAAAGAAATTGTTGAAGGAAAGTGCGACAACATTCCTGAAGTTTACTTCTACAACGTTGGTACACTAGATGAAGTAAGACAAAAAGTTCGTAGTGCTAAACCACAAGATCTTAAGAAAGAAGAACAAAAACAATCTGATGCAGGCAAATCTGCTGTTAAACCTGAAACTAAATCTGAACCAACTAAACCAGTTGAAACTAAACCAGAGGTTAAGACTGAACCTGTTCAACCTTCTGTTAAAGAAGAAAAGAAATCTGAACCAAAGGTTGAAAATAAAGAGGAACAACCTAAGAAATAATTATGTCTAAGGTATTTAATGTATATATTTCTACCCCAAATAAGGTATGTTTAAATCAAGAAGTTGTTAGCATAACAATGCCAACAGCTAATGGTTATATTGGCATCTTACCAGAACATGCTCGTATTTGTGGGGCAGTAATGCCAGGATATATGTACATTACTTTACCTAGCGGTGAAAAGAAAATCGCATTAATTAATTATGGAATGTATTATTTCAAAGAAAATAAGCTAGTTATCTTATCTGATTTCTTTGAATACAATACTGGTGTTAATGAATCAGCTCTTGAAACTATTCGTTTAAGAATTGAAGAAGAATGTAAAAAAGTTCAATTATCTGATCGAGCAGTTCATGCTTTGAACTCATATATGAAGCTTGTTAGCGCTAAAGCTAAACAAAAAAAATAGATTTATATATATTTTCCAAATATATATAATACTCGTGAAAAATACGAAAGAAGGCAAAATATGAAAATGTTAAAAAGATTCTTACCAATAGCTACAATTGGTTGCACAGCTCTTGCTATTGCACCATTTGTTACATCATGTAGTAAGAAAAATGGTGTTGATATACAAAAGATCATAAAAGGTGAATATAAAAGACAAACTGATTTAGCAGGACCAGGAACAAAATCAGAAGCTGAAATTACTGATTTTTATGTTTCAGCTATAAAAGAAAACAAGCAAATTTTCGTTGACGATATTTATATTGCAATGAGTGAGTTACTTAATGAATTACTTGTTGAGGAAGAAGAACTTGATCCAAATGCATTTAGTGGAACAGCATCTATCTCTTTAGATAATATTAAACAAGATATCACATATGGTTATAGAATATCTTCAAATTGAGATTTATCTATCAATGTAGATGGGTTACCATCCCCTATTTTAGAATGACTTGGTATTTGCAATGTTGAACCAGACAAAATGAATGGTAAAATTGATGCTCATTTAAAAATAGCAAATCTTCCTTTTCAAATTGTTTATGAAGAAGAAGGTATGTTGATTGAAGAACCACATTGGAACATGGAATGTTTAACTGAAGAATTTATTGACGAGGATATGTGAAATGATTCACAATGATCAATTGACATGTTAATTGATTTAGATGTAACATTGGGCGAAACTCCTTTTAATATTAATTTATCTACATTAATAAGCTATAAATCACCAGTGGACATTATAGAAATAGTTTTCGGTATATTATTAGTAATGTACAACGGCTTGCATATGCAATATTTGGACAACATTACTAAAGGGTAATTAAACAATAAATTATTGTAAAAATAAAACAAAATAAGACCGCCACATATTGGCTGAGTCTTATTTTTTGTTATATGTTTTAAACATACTGATAATTTATACTTGTTATCTGCTCTTTTTTACTATTTCTTGAACCATATAATTATCTTTTTGCACATCTTTAAATGTTCCTCATTTATTATGACCAGGAAGAATCAAATTTTCCTCATTTAGTTTTGATCATAACAACTTTAGTGATTTGATCATGTCAATTGGATTGGAATTACCCAAATCGGTTCGACCATAACTATTGTAGAATAGTGTATCACCAACAAAATATCAGTTTTTATAAATATAAACAACAGAACCTGGACTATGACCTGGAGTATGCAAAATTTTAAACTCAAAAGATCCCACTTTAATATCTTTATTAAATCAATGAACATTTTTAGAAAAGTCTTTGACTTTCATATCAGCTAATTCATCATAACGATATTTAGCATAAGTGGATTTATCACCTTCATGAATATAAACAGGAACATTTCATTTAGCTAAGATTTTTGCTGTGTCATAACAATGATCAAAATGTGCATGAGTCAATAAAATAGCTACAACCTTCGTGTCGTTTGGGATAGCTTTAATTGCATCATCGCCACCAAAGCTAGGATCAATAATAACAGCTTCTTTTCCATTAAGAATTATGTAGGTATTATTGTCCATATAGTATGAATTAATAACGATTAAATTAGGCTCAATTATTGTCTTGTTCATAATGTTTAATATTATATAAAACTTTATATAATATTACTACTATGAATTACCTATCTTTGTACCGAAAATATCGACCTAAGAAATTTGCTGATGTTGTCGGACAAGAATATATTGTAAAAATTTTAAAAAATTCGGTTAAAAATAACCAAGTAGCTAATGCTTATGTTTTTGCTGGAACCAAAGGAACTGGGAAAACATCAATTGCTAAGATTTATGCTAATGCTATCAATTGTTTACACAATAAAGACGGTGATGTATGTGGTGAGTGCGAAATTTGTAAAGATTTTGCAAACAACCAAGTAATAGATGTTCTTGAATTGGATGCTGCTAGTAATAATGGTGTTGATGAAATTAGACAAATTAATGATGCAGCAATGTTTTTGCCTACCAAGTTAGCCAAGAAAGTTTACATTATTGATGAAGCACACATGTTAACTACTCAAGCATGAAATGCTTTATTAAAGTTAGTTGAAGAACCACCAAAGCATGTTGTATTTATTTTTGCTACAACAGAAATGCATAAAATTCCTGCAACAATCTTATCAAGATGTCAATGTTTTAGATTTAGCAAGATTTTACATAGTGATGTTGTTAAACTTTTAACAAAAGTTTGTAAGGCAGAAAACATTAAATATGATTTAGATGCATTAAAGACTATTGCTGATATTGTTGATGGATCAGCAAGAGATGCATTAAGTATTCTTGAACAAACAGCAACTTATACTGATAACAATATTAAAGTTGAAGATATTTATAAAATCTACGGATTATTAAGTCCTAAGGAAATGGTCGATTTCCTAAACTTGCTAATTTCAAGAAATAATGAATCTATTTTTACAAAAATTAATAATTATTTTCAATCTGGAATTAACTTTGTAAGTTTTGTTGGATTATTAGTTTCAATCCTAACTGATAAATTAATTTTTATTAAAACTAATAACTATAAGTTATTAACAAAAACAAATGAAAATTTAATTAACACTCTTGGGCTAGATGAACAAGACAAATTGACTCAATTACTAGATATTTGACAAGAAACATATTTTAAAATAGCTACACCAACAGATGTTCATGTTGTTATTGATCATGCAATTATCAAATCGTTAGATATTTTTGGTGATGGAGAAGAAAAAAAACCAAGTGGTGGAAATAAACCTCAACCTAAGATTGAAAAGGTTGAAGCAGTTTCTCAACCTAAGGCTCCTGAACCAGTAAAAGTCGAAACAAAAAAAGAAGATTTGTTTGTTCTTTATGATATTGAAATTCCTGAAACAAAGAAAGAACCTAAGAAAGAAACTAAGCAAGAATTTGTAAAAACTACTCCTAAAGTTTATACCAAACCAAAAGATGTGCCGATGCCATCAGATCAAGAAATTTTATTAGCCGTATTTTCTAATCGATCAAAAGAATATGAAAAAATAGCAAAAGAAACTCTTGAGCAAATTAAATCTGGTAAGTTAGATGAAAAACCATTTTCACAAGCACAACTTGCTGAACAAGTTATTTGTGCTAGCCCAAACGGTGTAATATTGGCATTTGAACAAGAGATGGACGCAAAACTATTTAATAAGTCAGCTAAAAAGAAAGAATTCTTATTATCTTGCTGTCGTATTTTTAGAAATCCAAAATTTGTGGTTGGTTTTACTCCTACACAAATTAACAATTTGAAAAATGAAATGTTGTTGGCAAAGAAAAACCCTAAACCTTTATTGGATCTTGATGCATTACGAACAATATTAAATAAAGATGCATCAATAGAACAAATAGCCTTTAATACTATATATAGTATGATTAACAAGAAGGACAATAAATAATGAATAAATTAGGTTGTCATGTAAATATGTGTGCTCCTGACTATTTATTAGGATCACTTGAGATGGCAAATAGTCAAGATGCTAATTGTTTTATGATTTATACTGGTTCACCACAATCTATTGCACGTCAACCAATCAGTAAACTAAAAGTTGAACAATTACATAAAGCATTAAAAGAACAACATATTCCAGTTGAAGATGTTATTGTTCATGCACCATACATTATTAACTGTGCTAACTCTGATGGGAAGAAACGTGGGTTTGCTAAATCATTTTTAAAACAAGAGGTCGACCGTGTATACCAAATTGGAGCTAAATATTTAGTTTTACATCCAGGTAGTAATGCTAATAAAGAAGAAGGATGCAAGCATATTGCTGACGCAATTAACTATGTTAATCAATCAAATAAACATGTTATTATTTGTTTAGAGACTATGGCAGGTAAAGGAAATGAAATAGGCTCTAAGTTTGAAGAATTAAAAGAAATCATCAAACAAGTTGAAAATAAGAGTCTTGTTGGTGTTTGTTTAGATACATGTCACATCTCTGATGCCGGATATGATATTAAAGATCCATCTGCTACACTAAAAATATTTGATGACATCGTTGGTTTAAAGTACTTAAAGGTTATTCATATAAATGACTCAATGAATAAACAAGGTGCTCATAAAGACCGCCATGCCAATATTGGTGAAGGTGAAATTGGCTTAAAGACATTAAAAGAATGAGTAAACTATCCATTAATTTCGAAAATTTGTAAAATTCTTGAAACACCATGATCATATGATGGACCAGTTTACAAAAAAGAAATTCATATGTTATTAGGAAAATAGTTATGAACAAACAACCATTAGCTTTTGAATTAAGACCTAAAACATTAGATGATGTTATTGGACAAAAACATTTAGTTGGTCCTAACTGCTTATTAACCAGGATGGTTAAAAGTGGTAAACCAATCAATATTATTTTCTATGGATATCCAGGTATCGGGAAGACAACATTAGCAACCGCATTATGTAATGATATGAAATTACCTTTTGCAATGTTTAACGCTGCAACTGATAATAAGGAATCATTAACACAAATAATTCAATTAGCTAAAGTATCAACAACACCTTACATTATTATTGTTGAAGAAATTCACCGTCTTAATAAAGACAAGCAAGACATCTTGTTGCCTTATCTTGAAGATGGAACGGTAACTATGTTTGCTTGTACTACTGAAAATCCATACTTTTCAATTAACCCAGCAATTAGATCAAGATGTAACATTGCTCGTTTAGAGTTGATTAAACCAGATGAGCTATATCTTTGATTAAAAAAGATTAATAAAGAGAAAAAAATTAATGCATCAATTACTGATTCAGCATTAAAAACTATTGCTTATCACTGCAATGGTGATGTTCGATCAGCTATCAATGTTATTGATAACATTATCAAATTTTATAAAGAAGATAGAGTTGATAACAAATTATTACAAAAGATTTTATTATCACCAACTGTATTAGCAAGCAGTTATGGTGATGAATATTATGATATGTTATCAGCATTTCATAAATCATTGCGTGGTTCTGACCCTGATGCAGGTTTATATTACTTAGCTCGTTTAATTACTACTGGTGATTTAGTAAGTATTACAAGAAGAATGGTTGCTTGTGCATATGAAGATATTGGTTTAGCTAATGCGCCACTATGTGCAAGAGTCGTGACTGCGGCTCAAGCATGTGAGCGTGTTGGCATTCCTGAATGCTATCAAATATTAGCAGATACAGTTGTCGAAATGTGTTTAAGTCCTAAATCTAATTCTGCATATATGGCTTTTGGCGAAGCACTTAAAGATGTTCAAAATGGTAGATGCTATGAGATTCCAAAACATCTTAAAGATAATAATTACAAATCACATGTTAAATTAGGCAATGTTGGTTATATTTATCCTCATAATTATCCAAATCACTGAATTGACCAAGAATACTTACCTAAACAATTAAAAGGAACAAAGTATTATAAAAAGGCAGATAACCCTAGTGAACTAAGACTAAATGCGTATTTAGAACAAATAAAAAAATCTAGTGAGAACTAGATTTTTATTTTAGAACTTTATCAAGAATTGCATTAATGAATTTTTTATTGTCTAATTGACCATATTTTTCTGCGGTAACTAATGCTTGATCAATAGCAACTGGTATTTCTGTGCCAAGTGATTTTACCTCGCAATAACAAACAATTATTATTGCTTGTGTCATTAATGGAATTCGTTCTCATGTTCAATTAGCACCTAGATTGGCAGAGAACTTATCAATGATTTCTTGATAATGATCAGCATAATAATCAAGCAATCTAATTTGTCCTTCATCAAAGTTATAGTTTTCATCATTAAAATAATCAACTTTAAGTTGTTGACCAGTTAAGTTTTTAGCCAAACTTGAATAAATGTATTGAGTTGCATCAACTCTTTTTTGTCATTGTGTTTTATTGCTCATGATTAATATTTAATATAACAACACAAGTCAAGCTTAACGATTGCTTGATAACAATCATTAATTCTTTTTGCATACGATCAATTTCTTTAAAGTTTAAAGCACTTTTTGGAGCATCTACACAAATTGAAACTTCATAGTAATCTTTATCAACATTACCAATGTTATGAGAAATATATTCATATCCAGGGTATGAAGATAGAATCTTTTTGATAATGGAAGTAATAAGTTCGGGACTAAAAGAAATAGTTCCTAACCCATTAACCATATCAAAGTTTTTAATTTGTGCAGTTTTATTAGTCATTATTTGCTTTCTCGTCCGACATATGTTCCATCAGATGTTCGAATGATTATTCTATCTGTCGGTTTAACAAATTGCGGAACAGCCACTTCTAATCCAGTAGAAATGTGAGCTTTCTTCATAATCGCTTTAACAGTATTTCCCTGAACTGCTTCTTCACAATCAATCAAATCACAAGTGATTTGGTCAGGTAATCTAATACCTAGAATTTCATCACCATATTTTAAAATAGAAACTTCAATGCCTTCAATAAGGAAGTTTTTCATTGATTGAATTCTTGCTTCAGGAATTTCAACAGTTTCAAATGTGGTATTGTCCATAAATACATAGTTAGAACCATCAACATAGCTAAAACTCATCTTAACGTTTTCAACTAATACTTTTTCAAATTTACCACCAGTTAATACATCAATGGTAATTGAACCAGTTCGTAGATTTCTAACTTTGCATTTAACAATACCTTCACGCATTGCGGTTTTGTTAAAGTAATTTTCAATTACTTCATATAAATTACCACCATTTAAAAAAGTGTTTCCTGGTCTTAAATCTTTTGCATGTACTATTTCTGCCATAATTATTCTCCTTATTTTGTTATTGGTTTTTTTGTTGCTGCGTCAATTATTATTTGCATTGTCTTAACGGCATTAACAGGATCAACGCCGCTTGCTGTTTCTCCCGACAACATTGTTCAATCACAGCCCATTGAAACTGCATAGTAAACATCAGTTACTTCTGCTCTTGTTGGCTGGATTCCTCTTTCTAATGAATCAAGCATTTGTGTACAAACTACAACAGGCTTGTGCGCTTTTTTGCACAATTTAATAATTTTTTCTTCTCAATATGGAACATTATAATATGGAGTTTCAAGCGCTAGATCTCCACGGGCAATCATAATTCCATCTGATTCTTTAATAATTTCAGATATATTGTTTAAGGCGTCTTGCGTTTCAATTTTAGAATAGAATTCAATATTCTTACCACCAGCATCAACTACTACTTTTCTTGCATCCTTAATGTTTTGAGCATTGCAAACAAAACTTAAAGCAATGTATTTGGCACCAAGTTGAACAGATTCTTTTAAATTTTGAATATCACGTTGTGATAAGAAAGGCATTGAATATTTAGAATCTGGTAAATTAATTCTCTTATTGGTTGTTAAGGTATGAGTATTTAATGCTTTAGCCTTAATGATTCCATTTTCAACATTAACAGATTCTGTCTTAAGATACAACTTACCATCATCAACAGCAATGCGATAACCTTTCTTTAAATCTTTTGCCATGTTATATTGTTTTGTTGAATCATAAACACAAAATGTATTAGGTTTATTAGGTGTAACGAATTCCTTTGTTAAGATAGTTACTATAGAACCACTTTTAATTAATAATGGTTTTTTTAATTCGCAAACTCTTATTTCAGGGCCTTTAGTGTCAGTCATTAATGAAATGTTATGGCCTTTAATCTTTTTAATGTTATTAGCAATCTTACTATAAAAACTAAAATCACCATGTGACATATTAATACGTGCACATTTCATTCCGGCTTGTGCCATTTTAGTTAATATGTCTGATGACATACAACTTGGTCCAATTGTACAAAGAATTTTTGTTTTGTTTTTCATAGTTCGCTCTATTCTTGATTAATTTTGTTGAAAATAGTAACAAGTTGTTTATTTCAACTCTCGCTTTTCATTTTAATCGCTTTGTTTAAATCACAAACAATTGTTTTTCTAGATTTACGGCAAATTGCTTTGCAATGTTTACCTGCAATTAATTGATCAACCGCAAGGTTTGTCATATAGTTAGCTAATAGACGATCACGAGCTGAAGGATTTCCTCCACGTTGAATATAGCCAACTTCAATATGTCGAGTAAATGAACCAGTTTGTTTTTCTAGTCATTTAGCAACGGCATCCAAACTATTTGGTCCTTCTTTAGGATACATTTTCTCAATAATTAAGAATGTTGCGTGAGGATAACCTTTAGCACGATAAGAATTGGTAACTTTTAAGAATCCTTCAGGAGATAGTTTTGAATATGGTGTAACCATATATGTTGCATTATTTGCAATTGCAGAACGAATAGTTAAGTCAGGACAAGTTTTTCCCATTAATTCAACTAAAGCAATTCCACGGTGTGAAACAAAGCAATCATTAATTTTTGATACAGCGTCACAAATAGTATTTAAACAAGTATCAAAACCAACAGTATATGATGTTGATGCTACGTCATTATCAATTGTTGCTGGGATAGCAATAATTTTTACACCAAGCTTTGATAATTCTAAAGCTCCGCGGTAACTACCTTCTCCACCAACAACAATTAAAGCATCAATCCCATGTTTCTTTAGGTTAGCAACACAATGTTGGCGATATTTAACATCGTTTGCAAATTGTGGACAACGACTTGAACCAATTAATGCAGATCCATCATTTCAATCATTTTGTGATAAAAAACTTTTTAATTCAACATATGAATCTTCATGTAATCCCTCAAAGCCATTACGAAATGCTACTGGTGTGATATTGTTTGCTAAACATTTTTTAGTAAAAACAATAACGCATGTTCCCATTCCAGGAGCACATCCACCAGAACAAACTATTGCGAATTTTTTACTTTTTGATTTCATTTACAACTCCAGTTAGATTCTTGAAGGTTTTAACACCATCGTATGAACCTCTTAAAGATACTTCATCTTCAATTTCCATTAAACGGTTATATTTACATATTCTTTCAGAACGAGACATACTACCAGTTTTAATTTGACCACAGTTTAGTGCTACAGATAAGTCAGCAATAAATGTATCTTCTGTTTCACCGCTACGGTGGCTAACAACAGCTGCCCATCCAGAATGACGAGCTAATTGAATAGTTTGAATTGTTTCAGTTAATGTACCAATTTGGTTTAATTTGATTAAAACTGCATTTGTTGCTTTCTTTGTTAAACCTTCTTGTGTTAAATTAGGGTTTGTACAATATAAGTCATCACCAACAATTTGAACTTTATTTCCGATTAATGCAGTTAATTTAGCAAAACCATCTCAATCAGTTTCTGCTAAACCATCTTCAATACTAATGATTGGATATTTCTTTGTTAATTCAATTAAGTATTCAATCATTTGGTCTGAAGTTAATGTTGCTTTTTCTTTCGGAAGAATGTTTGCTGTTAACGCTTTTTTAAATGTATATGTTTTAGTTGTTTCATCATATAGTTCACTTGCTGCACAGTCTAAAGCAATAGCAACTTGTTGATTAACGCCTGGTTTGTAACCAGCAAGTTTAATTGCTTCAACCATAATATCTAAAGCTTCTTCAGCAGATTTAAGTAATGGAGCATAACCACCTTCATCACCTTTAGATGTGTTAAACCCTTTTTCTTTTAATAGTTTGCCAAGAGCATGAAAACATTCACTAGCTATTTGAACAGCTTCACGAATTGTTTTTGCACCAATTGGCATAAACATAAATTCTTGGAAATCAATAGTGTTATCAGCATGAGCACCACCATTGATAACATTTAACATTGGAACAGGAAGTTTATACTCATCATTTTCTTTGCATTCAGTAACTAAACTACGAATGTATGCATATAGTGGCATTTTGTTAGCTTTAGCACAAGCTTTAGCAATAGCTAATGAAACAGCAAGTATTGCATTAGCACCAAAATTACTTTTGCTTGGTGTACCATCTAATTTAATCATGAAGTTGTCAATTTCACTTTGTTTATTTCCACTCTTACCAATTAATTGTGGTCCAATGATACGATTAATGTTGTTAATTGCTTTTAGAACACCTTTACCATTAAATCTTTTTTTGTCGCCATCTCTTAATTCAAGAGCTTCTTTTTGTCCAGTTGAAGCACCAGATGGAACCATTGCTTTTCCTTTTGCTCCACACGCAAGAGAAACACAACAAGCAACTGTTGGGAAACCTCTTGAGTCAAGTACTTCGTAAGCATTTATTGCCTTAATTGTCTTATTTGAAAGCTTATCAAATAAACTCATTTTTTACATCTCCATTTTTTTATATAGTTAATATATTTTATATATTAAAATAAATATTTTTTATATTTATTTAATATTTTTTACATAATATATTTATTATGCCAATTTTAAGAGAGCGAACAGATTTAGATAAAAAACCAACATGGTATTTGTTTCTAGCAGCAAACGTTTTGGTTTTATTAGGATGTGCAATCACTTTTGTTTTATTTTGAAATGGAACTTTTAGTGTAAATAAACCTGTTATTTATGTTCCTACAATTATTTGCAATTTAGTTTCATTATTATTAGCTGGACTATTCATTTGATTAGAAGCAAAAGGCATTATGAACAAATCAATGCACTTTAGAAAAAAATGATTAGGTTTCTATTTAGCAGCTTTAATTGTTTTCCTAATTGCTATCATATTTACATTTTTATATACATTTATTTTTGCTCAATATTACTTTAGTAATACTGCTCCTAAAGAAAATTTAATTCCTGATCTTGTAATTGGTGGCTTGTTAACATTAGTAGCTATTGGTTTACAACGATATGCTAGATTTAAAATTGATTTAGATATATATCGTCGAACACATGGTGAACTGCCTAAAGCTGAAGAAATTGCTAAAGAAGAAAAGAAGCAACAAGAAAAAGCTGAAAAATCTTCTGGTCAAGCAACAAGCGGTTTAAGTGAAACCATCGGCAAAGAATAGGGGTAACCCTATTTTTTTATTACTATAATTGAAATATGAAAACTTTTTTCACAATCAATCTTGGATGTAAAGTAAATCTCTTTGAAACTAATGCGATTACTTATCAGTTAGTTCAAAAAGGTTTTAAACATGTTGAAAATATTAACAAAGCAAACATTGTTTTGATTAACACTTGTTCTGTTACAAACAAGGCTGATGCAAAAAGCCGTAATATGATCAATCGAGCAAAACAAGCAAAACTAAAACCTATTGTTTTGGTAATGGGATGTTTTAGTCAAGTGAACAAGGATTGATTTAAGCAAAACAAAGTTGATATAGCAATTGGAACAAAATATAAAAATAGAATTGTTAATTTGTTAAATGACTATTTAAAAAATAAAAAACCAATTGTTAAAATTGATGAAAATATAAAAACATTTGAAGAATTTCCATGCTTTAAGCATTTAGACAACACAAGAGCTTTTTTAAAAATTCAAGATGGATGTGATTTCTTTTGTAGTTATTGCTTAATACCATATTGTCGAGGCCGACAAAGAGCCATGAATCATTTACATGTTTTGCGATTAATCAAAACATATGTTGAGCAAGGTTACAAAGAAATTGTATTAACTGGAGTTAATACAGCTGGTTATAAAGATAAAGATTATTCCTTTTACGATTTATTAAAAGACATTAATGATTTATCAGGAGATTTTAGAGTTCGAATATCCAGTCTTGAACCTTTCCAAATTTCAAAACAAATTATTGATTTATTATCCAGTAACCCACAACGCTGAGCGAATCAAATTCATTTGTGTTTGCAAAGTGCTAACAACACCGTATTAAAAGATATGAATAGAAAATATTCAATTAATGAATTTATTTCATTAGTTAAATATATTCGTAAGCAAATGCCAAACGTCTCAATCACGACCGATTATATTGTTGCATTTGGTAATGAAACTGAGCAACAATTCAAAGATAGTCTAAACAATTTAAAGAAGATTAAATTTACAAATATGAACATTTTTATTTATTCACGACGTAACGGAACCGTTGCTGATAAAAAATATCATAAAGATATTGATCCTATTATTGCTCGCAATCGTTATAACATTGTTGATGTATTGCGTTTGCAATTCCAAAAGCAATATTTGCAATCATTAATTGGCAAAACATTAGATGTAATTGTAGAACGCTCAGTAGTTCCGAAAATGCACGGATATAGTTCTGAATTCGTAAAAGTTGTTTTTAATAGCAAACAAAATTTACATAAGCAATTAATAAAAGTTAAAGTAACAAAAATTGCAAAAGACCAACAAGGATATTATTTGATAGGACAAAAAAAATAGCCTTTGGCTATTTTATTTTGCTCATTGCATTTAATAGGTCAACAACATTTAAGATGATTGCGCTTTGTGTTGTCTTTGAATATTTACCTAAATTATTGATAGTTTCTTCTACTGAATTATGAACAAAACCATCACGGTGGGCAATCTTACCACCACCCTCAGCAATAGTTAAAGATAAGAAACCACAAACCAACGAAGCTAAGATCTTAAATGAGCAACTTGGTTTAGCACCATCACATAAGATACCACCTTGGCTAACTAAATGCATATTTAATAAGTCATTAATTTTTTGTCAATCTCAACCTTTTTGGAAAGCTAAACCACCGACTGCACCACAACCAGCAGCTAAAGCTGAACCGCACATTCCACATAGATGACCAACTTTAGATTTAATCTTTCATGTAATAAAATGAGCAAATGCTAAAGCTCTAAGCATTGTCAATTTATCAATCTTAAATTCAGTAGCATAAACATCTTGTGGAATAGATACCGTTAATCCATGATCACCAGAAGATGAAGAAGTCATAACCGGTAATGGACAACCATACATTCTTGCATCGACAGCAGCACAAGTATTTGCAAGGATTTTAGTCATTCAATGATCTTTCTTGAAACAAGTATTTTCATCTTTACCTTTTAAGATGCCTTGTCATACTTTAGTAATGGCTGTTTCATCAGGATGAGCAAACCCTTCTTCTTGAACGGTTCTATTCATCTTAACACCATCTTCTAAGAACTTTAGTTCTTCAAGTGTTAAAGTTTTGCATATATCATAAACATGATGAATAGTTAAAGTATCAACTTTTTCATCGAAGTTATAACTTGTTGTGTTTTTACTAGAAACAGCTGATGAATCTAGCGTTTCTTTTCCATTTAATTTAGCTTGGATGATGTTAGCATGTGAATATTTGATTACAACATCTGACTCATTGTTTTTATCATCTTTAGCAACTACTCTAGTATAAACTGGGTGTGAATTGAAGTCAACTTCAATAGTAATTGCTGGATTATCAATTTCACCTAATTTTTTAGCCTCTGCAATAGTTGCAGGAGTTAAATCATCAAGACAATTTAACATCTTAGTTGGGTTTTTAAGAATGATTCCTGCTGCAGCAATTGTTTTTATTCCACAACGCCCTAATCGTGGTACACCAACTCTTGAATCATTTCTAAATACATATGGTGATGTATAAATAATTGCAGAAAGGAACTTACCTGGTAACAAACTAGATGCCTTAGCTGCAGCTAAAGAAACAATACCAATTTCAGTGCAACCTAAAGCTGGTTGTACTTGTTGATGAATTAAAGATAATAAGAATTCTTTTGGACTAAGCTCTTCAATTGTTTTCATTAATAAACCCTAATAACAATATTATAAAACAAAAATATAGGTATCCCTATATTTATTGTTAGCAAACTTTATCAGTGGTTTTTTCGTCTTCGTGGAATTGAATATCTTTGTTAAATTTCAATGTATATTTGCAATGTTTTGCTAAGCCAAGTTTCGATGTTTCTTTATAACCATCGATTAGTTCATTACCCGATTCATAAAGAATTTTAATTGCATCATCAATACGAACAAGTTGACGTTGACCTTTTAGTAGGTGAGCTTCTTCAGCAGCACTAATTGCACGCATTGCATAAATTGCATTACGTTGGATACAAGGAACATAAGCACATTGTCCAACAGCATCACATGTCATACCAAGTAATTGTTCAAGTGCAATTTCACCAGCTTTTTCTATTTCATCAATATCTGCTTTGTAAACAAGTACAGAATACATTGCCGCAGCTAAAGCAGTTGCAACACCGACTTCAGCTTGACAACCACCAGTCGCACCGGCAACAGAACCGTTTTGTTTAATTGTTATACCAATTAAAGCAGCAGCAGAGAAAGCTTCATATATTTGCTCTTTAGTTGGTTTGTATTTATCAACAGCTCATTTGTATGGAGCAGGCATAGTTCCTGCTGAACCACAAGTTGGAGCAGTAACAACTAAACCATATTCAACAGCTTCTTCGTTAGTTGCCATTGCATATGCAGAAACAGTTTTAATTCTCCTTTCTCATTCAGTATCAGTTGGTTTAATTGATTCATAAACAGTTTTAGCTCGACGATCAAAAGCAACTAATCCGGAAATGATACCAGTTTTACTTAAACCTGACTTGATAGTTTCTTCGAAAGATTTAATCATACTTTCATAAAGTTTAATCAATTCTTCTTTTGATTCATGTTTACATAAGAATTGGAAAGGAGTAATTTTCTCTTTCTTAATAATTGCTTTCATTTCAGCAAAGTCTTTATATGGATAAATATTTTGAGCAGGTTGTTCACCAACAACTTGTATTGTCCCACCACCAACAGAAACAAATGTGTGGTCAGCAATTAATTTATTATTTTTGCCAAAAACCTCAACACGCATTGTGTTTGGGTGTTTTGGAACAGTATGAATATCTCAGACATATTCATGTGGATATTTTTCAAATACTTCATCAACTGCTTTATCAAGCAAGTGTCCTTTACCAGTTAAGGCAAATGAACCATACAAAGTAATACGTAAGTGATCAATGCCACTCTTTTCATAATGATCAAGAATATAATTGCACATTCGCATTGGTGCAATAGTGTGACTTGAACTAGGACCATGTCCGACTTTAAATAATTCCTTTACAGATAACATAGTCTATCACCTACTTTCAATCCTTTTCAGTTGGTTTGTCTAATGAATATTTTGCATGATCAGCAAAACCACCCATTCCCAAACGACGGTTCTTTGCAATTAAATCAGAACCTGTTTCTCTTAGCACTTGAATTAAATCATCAACTCTACATAATTCAGGCGTTGCCATTAAACTATGGTTTAAAATAGCAATTTCATATGCTCGTGATGAAAAAGTTGAACAACGTTGAATACATGGAATAATTGGTAAACCAGTTAAAGCATCACAGATAATTCCAAGTGAATGTTCAAGAGCCATTTCAAATGCTCTTCCACATTCTTCAATATTTGCATCAAATAATACAACTGCACAAATGACTGCTGCCATACCGCAAGCTGTTCCGATTGGCCCTTGGCAACCAACATCGGCTGGTGCAAGACTAGCTTTACTATCAACTAGTGATGCAAAAATTCCAGCAGCACAAAAAGCATTAATCATCTTCTTTGCAGGAACATCATAGAAGTCTAATAAATAAAGCATCATTGCTCAAATGACAGATGTCGTGCAAAGACATGGTGCAGCAATAACCACACGTTTTTCAACTATTTCTTCAGAAATAGCGTAAGTATATGCTGATAAAACACGGTTAGCATTTTCAGAGGGACTTAATATGTTTTCATCATGTAGTCAAATAGTACGAGCTAGACGTAGATAATGGACATCGGGATTAAGGACTTTTAATTCACCATGTTTTCTTAAACCTTGTAAACAAGCGATTTCAGCAAAGCTAACACCTTTGTAGTACAAAGCTTTTATTTCATCTCGGTCATCACCTAGATTTGCAAAATCAAGGTATGATTTACCAGGATTATCTTTAAATCATTTTTTAACTTCTTCAAAAGAATTAAAATTTAAACGTTCTTTTGGGCTCTTACCAGAGATAGTGTAACTACCACCACTTGTAGCAACAATACGATGTCTAAATGATGGTGAGTCAGCAGTTTCATAAACTGTTATGTCAAAGACATAAGGTTTATCTTTAAATATTTCTGGGCATGGCTTATCAGTATTAATTACATACTTGAAATTTGAATATGCAAAAGCAAATTCAATATCAGTTGCTATACCAGCAGAATCTTTTAATCTAGCATATTCATTGTATAAGTTCACCTCAATGTGGTTAACTTTCATACGTTTTATATGGATTTCCTTAGCCGTTTCAGAACAGGCTTGATATGGAACCATGTTTAAGGCAGTACTTGGTCCCATACCTTGACGATATATTTGTGTAAGTGATTTCATAGCAGAAAGTTTCCTTCCTCAATAGAATTATAAGTCAAATTGGCTTATTCATTAATTTATATTATTTAATTAAATATATGAATATCATTCATATATTGTTCTATAATGTTATATAGAAAATTAACTTATATGGCTCAAAGATCGGTTGTGAAATTATCTAGTAAACTTAAGGGAAAAACCGTAAAGATTATTTCCTTAAATTTCACTGATCATTTAATAAGACATAAACTAGAAAACATTGGTTTTATTAAAGGTGCTGAGGTAAAAGTACTAGATAATGATGACTCAAACAAAGTTCTTCACTTGCAACTGTACAATGTGCGATATGTGTTAAGAGAGGAAAATTGTAAGTTAATAGATGTCAAAGTTATCTAAGTTTAAAAAAGCTGTCGGTAAAAAATTTCTATTGATTGGTGCACCAAATACTGGTAAGTCAACAATTTTTAATCTATTAACTACATCAACAGCAATTGTTTGTAACATTGATCGAATGACAACCGATCATACCATGGGTAGAATTAAATCTAGTCAAGATCATTTAATTGATTTACCTGGAACATATAACTTATCACACCCAATTGCTGAAGAAAAAGAAACTCATTACCACTTAATCCACCACGACGTTAATGCAGTTGTGAATGTTGTTTCAGCATTTTCAATTCAACGAGATTTATTTTTAACATTGCAATGTATTGAAACCGGAATGCTTAACACAATGTGTGTTAATATGATTGATTTAATTAATCTTAAATGCATTAATTGAAAGAAACTAAGCAAGAAGCTTAATGGTGTCAACATTGTTTTCTCACGATCAAACCGAAACAAAAATACAAAAAATATTTTGGACTCAATGTATCATAGCAAATGTGTTGATCCAAATGTAGTAAAATATTCGGACGAAATTGAAAAATGGATCGAAAAATATACCAAAGTTTTACCTAGTCTAAATGTTTCAAAACGATTTGCAGCATTAATGTTATTGGAAAACAATGAATACTTTATTGCCCAATTAAAAAAACACTGTAGGAAACAATCTATTGCTATTTCAAAATTACTTGCTAAGACTAAAGATAAAAACTATTTAGAACAAATTCGACAAACTAAAATTAATTTCATTGAAAAATTATTAAAAGAATGTCAATATGATGAAAAACGTTATTTAAAAGTTAACCTAACAAAACAAAATCGTTTTGATCATTATTTCTTAAAGAAATGAATCGGCATTCCTTTCTTCTTCATTGTTGCAATCCTAATTTATTATTTAGCGTTTGGTAGTTTTGCTGGTGGGTGATTGCAGCAGCACTTTAATCAAGCATTAACCAACACGAGCTGAGGTTTAGCACACTGAATGCTTGTTGGTTTAGATAACATTCATGCTCCTATCTGATTATCGAGCATGATAGTTGAAGGAATCTTTGGTGGTTTATTCACGGTTCTATCGTTTATACCAAGTATCGTTATTTTATATATTTGTGTAACAATTATTCAACAAGTTGGATTATTATCAAGAGTTAGTATCTTGCTAGATAACGCTTTAAGTAAGTTTGGAATATCGGGACGATCGATAGTTAACTTATTAACTGCTTTTGGTTGTAATGTTCCAGCAATTATGTTAGCTCGAAGCAGTAGTTCAAGAACGGAACGCATCATTTCAGTTTTAATTATTCCATTTATTCCTTGTGCTACAAAGATTATTGTTATTGCAGCAATTTCTAATGCTGTCTTTGGCTTAACCTATGGTTGACTATTTATTTTTGGTGCAGTTGTTATTTCCGGAATAATTGCATTAATTTTAGGTTTAACATTCTCAAAAACAATCTTTCGTAAAGAAAAGTCTTTCTTCTGTGTAGAAATGGTAAATTGAAATGGTATTGATTTAAGAATCATGTTTAAAAACGTTTGACAAACAATCAAAGGTTTCTTAAGAAAAGCATTATTAATTATTTCAATTGCTAACTTAGTATTCTGAGCTTTACTACACCTTGGCAATGTTGATGGTGTATATATTGATACATATACTTATCCAACTTTGATAAACGAATCAGCATTATCGTATATTGGTCGTGGTTTAAGTTATATTTTTTATCCAGTCTTTGGTACAAGAAACTGAGAATTAACTTCTAGTTTAATTGCTGCTATTCCAGCTAAAGAATTAGCTTTGACAACACTACAAATGATGGCTGGTGATTTCCCGATTGAAACATTATTTGCTAGCAAGGCACTAGCTGTTAGCTTTATGGTTTTCATCCTTTACTACATTCCTTGTATTCCTTCAATTAATACATTGCGAAGTGAAGTAGGACATAAATATACTTTAATAAATATCGGTGTTAGCTTTGCTACAGCTTATGTATTGTCAACTATCTTGTACTGAACCATTCATGGAATAGGAATGATTGCATAATGAAATCTAAAACAATAACAATATTAGTAATTGTGTTGACATTAATTGCCATTGGCATTTTTGCTTCATCATGTGCATGTGTTTATCATTTTCATCTAAATAGGGTCGCTTTTTGATGAAGCTGATTATTAGCAGTTTGATTAATTAATATATTTGTTGGTGGATACATCTTCTATAAACCCAACCGAACTGATGAAACTAAAATGTTTTGATTGTTTGTAATGATCTTATTACCAATTATTGGTGCAATTTGAGCGCTAGTTTATAACTATAAGTTAAAAACTTTTTATACCAATCCAGATAATGATCATCTTCGTTTACAAAATGAAATTTTTAAAGCGCGAAAGTCAATAAAAATTTATAGTAATTCATTCTTGACTAGTGCTGATACATTTAAAGCTTTAAACTTTGCAAGATGAAAAGGTGTTGCTATTCAACTAATTATTTCAATTCAACCAAAAAAGTGAAAACAAGATTTTCTTGTTTATAAATTGCAAAAGGAATTAGAAAACAAAATTGAATTGCATTTTACAAACAAACAAATTAATCAATCATTTATCATCATTGATGATCAATTAATATTGTCAACTCATCAAAACTTTAACTTCGCTGCAATTTATGGACAAAAGAATATTATTCTTGATGCTAACATTCATCAATATTTAACTATATGAAATAATGACATTGAGAGATCGAGTTTATTTCCAAGTGAACGAGGTACAATTAAACCCCTAACTAGAGTAAAATACAAGCTCATTAACATTTTTTATGCTTTTTTCTAATTTCCTATATAATTAATGAGCAATATACCAAAGACAGTAACTGGCTATGCCTTAATTCGTTACCGAGGATATTATCCAATTTTAGATAAATACTCTGATTGTCTTTGTGTGTATCACAAAGACATTTTATTTGTATATTGCCAACAAATTACGGAGGTAAATTGTGTCAAAAGCAATAATTGAAAAGAAAGCCAAAGCAACTGACGAATTTGTTACAAAAATTAAAAATGCAAAATCATTCTTAGTTTTTGAATATTTAGGACTAACAGTTAAAGAATTAACTGAAATGCGTGCTAAATTACATGCTGAAGGTGCAAGTATTGAAGTTGTTAAGAACAACGTTCTAAACCGTGGCCTTAAAGCAAGCAACATTCAAGTTGAAGAATGCAAAGGACCTAATGCTGTAATTATCTGTAATGATGATGAAGTATGTTCTTTTAAAGCAGTAGCAGATATTGCTAAGAAAAGAAACTTTGTAAAGTTTAAATTTGGTTATTTAGAAAATCAAATAATTAAGCCTGACCAACTTGCCCAAATTGCAGCCATCCCAGGAAGAAAGGGTTTATACTCTATGTTACTTTCTTGCTTAACAGCAAGCTTAAGAAACTTCCTATATGGCCTTAACGCAGTTGGAAAGACTAAACAAGCATAAATAGAAAAGGAATTTAAATATGGCAAAATTAACAAATCAACAAGTAATTGAATCTCTTAAAGAAATGTCTTTAATGGAAATCAATGATTTAGTAAAAGCTATTGAAAAAGAATTTGGCGTATCTGCTGCTGCTCCTGTAGCTGCTGCAGCTGCTCCTGCTGCTAATGCTGAACCATCATTAGTTACATTAACATTAGTTAATGCTGGTGCAAGCAAAGTTGCTGTTATTAAAATCTACCGTGAAATCACTGGTTTAGGTTTAATGGAAGCAAAGAACGCAGTAGACAAAGCTCCTTGTACAGTTAAAGAAGGTATTAAGCCTGAAGAAGCTAAGGAACTTGGTAAGAAATTCACTGACGCTGGTGCTAAGATTGAAATTAAGTAATAATATTACTTATAAAAATATGGTCGTTATGACCATATTTTTTATTTTATAATTTTAGATATTAACCATGATTGATAAAGAATACATTAAACATTTAACAAAGAATTTGTGTTTTGAGTTATCTGATGAGCAAACAAATAAGATCATTAAAGAAATTCAAGATTTAGATCGACAACTTAAAGAATCAAACTTTGAAGTTGATAATATCAAATTCGCACCAGTTAATAATCCAAGGGTTATTAACTTTGCAAAGCTACGTCCTGATATTCCTGATAAAAAACTGGATAAAGATTACTTATCAAATGCTAAAGTAGCAAATAAGTATGTGGTAGGTAAATAGTATGAAGTCATTAATCTTAAAACTTCATGAAGAACTTAAATCAGGCAAAGTTACTCCACAGCAATTAGTTGATAATGCAAAAGCATTATCAAAGAAGTTTGCTTTTACTAATTCAATTATTACACCAATCTTTAAAGTTAGTGATGCTCCTTTCGATAAAGATAATTTATTGTCATGTATTCCTTATAGTTTAAAGGATAATATTTCAACGCAAGGAATTAGAACAACAGCAGGTAGTAAATTCCTTGATAACTATATTCCACCATTCAATTCAACAGTATATGGTTTATTAAAAATAAACGGGCCATCTTTGCTATGTAAAGATGCAATACATAATGCAGTATATCTTATTGATACTATTAATGGAACTTTCACCACAAAAAATGATTGTATAACCTAAAATTAATGCTCTTGTTAAAATCTTAACAACTCCTAAAGATATTGCTATATTATTTGGAGATAAAAATTATCAGTC
>JAKSVR010000009.1 GCA_024427105.1 Mycoplasmoidaceae bacterium
AGGATGTCAAGCCCAGGTAAGGTTTTACGTGTATTGTCGAATTAAGCAACATGCTCCACCACTTGTGCGGGTCCCCGTCAATTCCGTTTGAGTTTCATTCTTGCGAATGTACTACCCAGGCGGGTTGTTTATCGCGTTAACTACGACACTAGTCCTTAAGGACCAACGTCTAACAACCATCGTTTACGGTGTGGACTACTAGGGTATCTAATCCTATTTGCTCCCCACACTTTCGAGCCTAAATGTCAGTTGTGACCTAAGTTTTCGTTTTCACCACCGGTATTCTTCCATATATCTGCGCATTCCACCGCTCCACATGGAGTTCTAAAACTTCCTATCAAACTCTAGACTTACAGTTTCCAATGCGTGTTTAGGTTAAGCCTAAGTCTTTAACACCAGACTTGTAAGTCCATCTGCGCTCGCTTTACGCCCAGTAAATCCGGATAACGCTTGTAACCTATGTATTACCGCGGCTGCTGGCACATAGTTAGCCGTTACTTATTCAAAAAGTACAGTCAAATATAACGCATTTCCTCGTTATACCATTCGTCCCTTATAAAAGGATTTTACGACCCAGAGGGCCTTCATCATCCACGCAGGATTGCTCCATCAGGGTTTCCCCCATTGTGAAAAATTCCCCACTGCTGCCTCCCGTAGGAGTATGGACCGTGTCTCAGTCCCATTGTGGCTGTTCTGCCTCTCAGCACAGCTACTCGTCATCGACTTGGTGGGCCGTTACCTCACCAACTATCTGATAAGACACACCCTCATCCAAAAGTGTTGCATACGCAACTTTAGATGTAAAAACTTATGTTTCTACATGTTATGGGATATTAGCAACTCTTTCGAGCTGTTATCTCCCTCTTATGGGTAGATTGAGCATGTATTACTCACCCGTTTGCCACTAGGTATTGCTACCTCGTTCGACTTGCATGTGTTAGGCATCCTGCTAGCGTTAATCCTGAGCCAGGATCAAACTCTCAAAAAATTGACGGATTCTATTTAGTTTTCAAAGATCTTGCTACCAACGTAAATTAATTAAAGGGCCAAAAGACCTTTTATGAACGTGGTTATATAAGTATATAGGAAAAATTAGGAAAAACACAAAAATATAAAAAAATTTTTATTTTTAAAAAGATTTTTAGCTTTTTAAAGGAGAGAAAATCAACCAAAAATCAATGAAAAAAATCAATGTTGTAATCTTTTAAAAATGTATAATATTGATGTATATATGGCAAGGAGGCAAAAAATGAAGTTAAAAACAAAATTAATGCCAATTATCGGTATAACAGCGACCGGTTTGGCAGCTATGCCATTTACATTAACAAGCTGTTCAAAAAATTCTGATGAAACAGATTGGATGGTAAATTTATTACGTAAATTTGTTCCAAATGGACCACAACATCCATGAGATAAATTCTATACCCCTGAAGAAGCAAATGCAAAATTTCTAAATCAAGATACTAAAGAAGAAATTTTCAAACAAGATATGATTTGGGGTAAATATAAATTCATTGATTATGTATTGAATAGACGAGCTGTTTCAAATCCAAATTCTAATGAGGCATCTGCTAATAAGGCTGTATCTGTATTAGTTCTAAATGCAATTAAAGATGTTCAATTTGGAATTAAGGATATTTCTATTAGGAGACAAACAGTAGGTGATTATGATTACCCACTTATTTCATATGAAATAAATTATCGAATTCAATACGATGTTTATTACGAAACAACATATGAACAAGATGTTGGTGTAATGACAGGCAAAATCAAAGTTCACGATCTTCCTTATTCATTTGATAACACATTAGCTGAAAGCGGGGACCCATCACTATGGGCTTTTGGTCCAGCTAGAAACATTATTATGTATTCTGAAGCACCAATTCAATGATCAGTTGATTATTTTGTTAACCGAAATGAATTACAAACTTTATCAATTCGTGGTGCAGTAATACAAAAACAAGTTGATGAAGATTATGAATTAAAATTCACATTTGAAAATTGACAAAGCCTAGGTGATGTTGCAACCGATCTTATTTATGCTCTTTGTTTCCCAGAAACAAAAATGATTAGAGTTAGAAAGTATGTTTCTAATGCAGAAGATAATATGGCTGCTGCTAGATTTGATATATTTCAAAGTATTTCAAATGGATTATTCACATTATCATCATTCTCTTGATATATGTTACCTGTCCCAATACGACCAGTACCAGTAGGTTTACACTAAGGAGGAATGTTATGAAATTTAAAAGTAAATTTATTCCAATAATGGCTTCATGCACGTTGATCGGTACAATCGCACCGATATCATTAGCTTCATGTAGTAGGGGAAGTGAAAACGGATCATTCAAATATCTTGATCTTGTAGAAGAGCATATACCTACAGATTTTGAACCACTTAGTTCATCTGAATCTTTTGCAACTGCTACAGAAGCAACCTTAGAATACATAGATTGAATTCAAGAAAATAAATCTTCATTTGCAGAAGATTGAGGCTATGGTACTTATTGAAACTGAATGTCAACACTACCACCTGAAAATACAACTAATCCAGTATGCTATAGTGCACAATTAAAAAAATTAAATGTTGGAATTACAGAACCTAAATTCGGTTCTACATTTGTTCAATATCCTGGCCGTGGTGAAGCAGAACAATATCCAACTATTTCTGTTGATATTAAATTCCATGCTGAATTTTCAATGAGATTTTTGAATCAATTTACGCATGAAATTGAGGATTATCCAACTAGTTCAGCATATGATATAACATATTCATTAGACACAACAGCTAGACTACACAACATGTTGTTCTTTGTTAAGACGCATGGTCTTGATGTTAACTATAAAGAAGCACAAGTGATTAACGCAGGTAATGATGGAATTAACGCATGAAACGTTACCACATTTGACCGTGGTTCAAATGCGGCATATGAATATAGAAGTGATGATTGAGGTATTGATGTAAACTCAGTATGTCAACGAAAAATTGATGTTATTGAAAACTCTAGAACAATTAGGTCTGAATCTTGCAAAAACGCTTTTTCTGCAAATATCAACAATATACTTTTATTTAATTATGTTCAACAAATGCTTGTAAACGGAAATGAATTGTTTTCAGAATTAATGAGTCTTCCTGTAAAACTAAAAGATGATCCTGAAGAATGAGAAGAAATAGAATTAAAACAACGTCTAGATAATTTAATAGACCAATTGACAGGCATTAATAGTACTGGAACAGTTGAAAATCAAATTGATTTTCTAATTTATACAGCTAGTGCTGTAACAATTGACTTCCCATCATTCTATTTATCACAAGTTGGTACACCATATCAATTTAACACATTTAACACTTTAACAGTTACAAGACCAAGACCTGATGGTGAAACAGCAACATTAGAAGGTCCATTTCACTTCTATAATTATTATGATGAAGTTGCAGAAGAATATGAGAATTACAGCTATACTGCTTGGTCATTAGAAAAACCAACTTATAATTCACAAACAACTTGAAGTAAAATTAAAAAAATTGAACTAACAGATACTGCTTTATTACAAGAAATTAATCAGATTGGTGAAAAGAATCTTCTTCTTGAATTAAAAGGCGATGCTAATAATGTTATCTTTGAAAGAAATAGAAGAGGATATGATGACGATAAAAGACCAGTCTCACCTTTCCTAATCCAAGGCACAGTTTATGAAGCAAAACCAGATGGTTCAAAAGGTGATGTACATAAATATACACAAAAGGAAATGGATAGAGGTTATGATTCATTTAGACTTCTTAGTACAAATACAATGCCAGTATTAATTACATATGAAGATGGAACCTCTAAAGAAGCAAACATCGAACTTGACGTTCCGATTGCAACAATAAACTTCGTTGAGGCAAAAAAATAAAAGAGGTAACACCTCTTTTTTTTTTTTTTTAATACAATGGTTTTTGATCAATTTCTTTTGGTGGATCAATTTCTAAGTATTTTAAAATTGTTGGAGCAATATTATTTAGTGCACCATCATGTAAGCGTAACTTTTTATCTGTTGATATAAAGAATACTGGAGCAGTTGAATGAGAAGTAACTGCTTTACCATTTTCATCAAGCATTCGTTCACAGTTGCCATGATCTGCAGTAACAAATAGTGTCATACCAATTTCATTAGCTTTTGCCAATACTTGTCCTAGACAATGATCAACTGTTTCAATAGCTTTAATAGTTGGTTCAATCTTACCAGTATGGCCAACCATATCTGGATTAGCATAGTTACATATGATTACATCATATTTATTCATGTTTTCTAATAGTTTAGCTGTTACTTCATTAGCTGACATTTCTGGTTTCAAATCATAAGTTGGAACATCTTTAGGTGAAGGAACTAATATTTTATCTTCGCCAGGAAGATTTAATTCCTTACCACCATCAAAGAAGAATGTGACATGAGCATATTTTTCTGTTTCAGCAATTCTTAATTGCTTTAAATTATTATCAGATAAGACTTTACCAAGTGGATTAACTATTTCTTGTGGTGGGTAAATAACAATGTCACTGTCAATACCATCGTATTGTACCATTGTAACAAGAGTTAAATCTAATTCTCAAGCTGGAGAATCTTGTTTATAAAGCTTCGACTTTTTAAATAAGTGTGATAATTGTCTTGCACGGTCTTGGCGGAAGTTAAAGAAGAAGACAATATCACCTTTTTCAAGCTTTGTATCAGGGGTATGGCGGTTATATGCAGGAATAATAAATTCATCAGTTTTACCAGTTTCACTATAGCAAGTAGCCATATGTTCTTCAATAGTTGAATAACTTGGTCCAACATGCATCATTGCATCGATAGTTTTAAGCGATCGATCTCAATTTTGATCTCTGTCCATTGCATAGTAACGACCACTAATGGTTGCTATTTTTACCATTTCTTCGTACTTAATATCAATGTTTTGTACTTCTTGAATATCATAAGCAATGGAACCTGGTAAAACATCACGGCCATCACCAATTATATGAGCAACTGTTTTTACTCTTTGATTACCACATTCTCGTAATATTCTCAATAAATGTGTTTGATTACTATGAACACCACCATATGATGTTAAACCAATCACATGGATCTTAGCATGCTTTTGCTTTGCTAAAGCAATCATCTTTTGAAAATTAGGATTATAGATAAATTGGTTGTTTTCAATATCGTTGTTAATGCGAACTAATTCAGAATGAATAATTCGACCAGCGCCAATATTCATATGACCAATTTCACTATTACCTGGTTGTTTGTGTGGCAAACCAACAGCTGCCCCACTAGCTTGAAGCTGACAATGTGGGCATTCATTTAATAATTTGTCGATGGTTGGATGATTAGCAGAAGTAAAGGCATTGCCATTACCTGGTTCAGCCAATCCCACCCCATCAAGTATAATTAATCCAACTTTATTCATATATTTCCTCTATTTAGTATAATTAAACCCTTTTAAAATTGTTTTTTCAATTTTAGCAATATTCATAATTGAAGCGGCTTTTAATTGTCCACCCATTTGGTTATTAAAGTTAATATAAACTTTAAATTTAGGTTCTGTTCCGGATAATCTAAATTTAATTCATGATTCCTTGTCTAGTAATCAAACAACACTATCAGATTCCTTTTCATAGTAAATTTTTTGAATTTGATAGTCAAAGAGTTTTTTCTCTGAAAAACGTTTTGCTCGATTCATCATTTTCTTAGCATCTTCTACTCAGTTGTTTGATTTAATACGATAGCTTACTGTTTGTGTATATGTTGGTCCATAAGTATCATAGATTCGATCATATAAGTAGTCTTGTAAATCAGGGAAATATGCATTTCCTTGGTTATAGATTTCAAGAGCTAATAATACTGAACCAAATGCATCTTTATCACGGCAAGCATCATGAACTAATGCTCCAATTGCCTCTTCAAAAGCTACAACAAATGATTGTCTTGCTGTTAATTTATCCATTTCAGCACATAATCATTTAAAACCAGTCATTGTTCGAATTACTTGAGCATGGTAATGCTTTGCAATTCGATCAACATAGCTTGCTGATACATGTGTTGAAATGATTACTGGTGTAGTTTTCTTATATTGACGACGGTTTAAAATGTAATGACTAAAGATAATTCCCATTTCATTTCCATTTAATTGACGTCAACGATTAGTTTTTTGGAAACTCATTGCCATTCGATCACCATCAGGATCGCAACCAATAATAACTGTTGCTTTCTTTTTAGTTGCAAAACGAATTACATCATTAAATGCTCTAGGGTCTTCTGGATTAGAGATTGGACAATCTTTAAATTCACCAGAGACATCTTGGTGTTGTGGATAAACATAAACTTTTTTGAAACCAATTTTTTCTAACATTCTTGGCATTAATTCAGTAGTTGTACCATGGAAGCCGGTGAAGACAATTGGCATTTTCTTAATTGGTGCATTTGGTAATAAGAATGTTTTATCAATATTAACTTTGTTAATAATTGTTTTAAAGAAACTATCAACTAATGGATAGTAGGGAAGATAACGAATTTGTCCTTTTCTCTTCCCTTTCATATATTTTTCAAGATTTAAAAGATCAGCTGCTGGTGGTAATGCTTTAATGATAACATTAGCATCATTGGGTAAAATTTGTGCACCTTTATTGTTGTAAGCTTTAAAACCATTATCCTCTTTTGGGTTATGACTAGCAGTAATGTTGATACCACCATCTAATTTTTCTTTTCTAATAGCATAAGAAAGAATTGGGGTTGGCAATAAGATGTTGTCTTCAGTTAAACAAACATCAACACCCATCTTATTTGCTGTTTCAGCACAAATCATAGCAAAGTCTTCAGAATGTAAACGATTATCATGAGCAATCATGATTGTTGGGCGCTTTTTATTCTTTAAAACATATTTGCAATAAGCAATGGTTAATTGCTGATAAACAAATTTGTTTAATTGTTGTGTTCCAGGCCCCATCTTTGCACGAACACCGGCTGTACCGAATGCTAATTGCTTTTTGCTAAAAGCTTTCTTAAGCTGAATAGCATTCATCTTTTTTATTTCATCTTTTAACTCTTTATCAACAAATTCAGAGTTTTTTCAGTTATTAGGATTTGTTGCGTCAACAATTGGTTTTTTAATCTTTTTCATATCTTACCTACTTAGTCATAAATTACTTTTTTGACAACAGCTAATTTTTTTGGTTTTTTATTTACTAATTTACAACAGAAGTTGAATTCTTTTGTAATTTCAGTTTTATTAATGGGTTTAGAAGAAACACAATCAACAATTGGCTCACCCTTCTTCACCCATTCACCAGATTTATGATGGAATCATAAACCGGCTTGTGGATCAATCTTATCGGTTTTTAGGATTCGTCCAGCTCCTAATCGGGTTGATAGCATACCAACCGCTGCATTAGAAACAAAAGTTAAATATCCACTCTTTGGTGCTTTGATAACATAACGATATTTTGGGTGAAAGAATTTCTTAGATTCTAAAGCTTTGATGTCTCCACCTTGAGCTTGAACTCATTCATAGAATTTGCTCAAAGCTTTTCCTGACATAACAGCATCATTAATTAACTTTAATGCTTCCTTCTTATCAAGATTTTTATGATATGACATCATAATTACTGAAGCTAATTTATAAATTAATTCTTTTAAATCAGGTGTGTAATCAACATTGCCTGATAAAAAGTCTTGGGCTTCTAATACTTCAATTGCATTACCGATGTTTCGGCCTAATGGTTGACTCATTCCACTAATCATGATAGTTAACTTACGTCCCATACGCTTAGCAATAGCACGTAAATATGTTACTAGTTTTAATGCTTCATTGTAAGTTGGACAGAAAGCACCTGAACCATATTTAACATCTAAAAACACATGGGTTCCTAAAATTGCAAATTTTTTAGATAAAACCGAACTTGCAATTAAACCATAATTTCCAACTGTGCCTGTTACATCACGTAAGTGATATAACACTTTATCAACCGGAGCAATATCAGTAGTTTGTGAAGTAATAAAGATATTATGACTCTTTAATTGTTTAATCATTTCTGCTTTTGTTAAAGCAGTTTTAACACCAATTGATTCAAGTTTATCAATTGTTCCACCAGTAAAACCTAAACCACGACCAGAGATTTTTGCAACTGGTAAACCAAGACTAGCAATAATTGGTAGCAATATTAAACTTACCTTGTCACCAATTCCACCAGTTGAATGCTTGTCAACAATTTCTTTACCAAAACTTCTTAAATCAATGTAAGCAGAATGTTTTCACATTGCATTGGTTAAATAATATGCTTCATCCAAGTTTAAACCATTAATGTAAATAGCCATTAATCAAGTGGTAATTAAGTAATCAGGAATTGATTTATCAAAAACTCCTTGTATTACTGCATCAATGTCTTCTTGAGTAAAAGCTTGTTTATTTACTTTTTTTTGAATAATGTCAACTATCTGCATATTATTTATCTGCTATTAGAGATACTCCTTTGCTTGTACCTAAACGACTTGCACCAGCTTCAATGAATGCTATTGCATCAGCTTTATTTCTAATACCACCAGCTGCTTTAATCTTTACTTTTGGATCAACATATTTCTTCATTAAAGCAACATCAGCAACTGTTGCACCAGCTGTTGAAAAACCAGTTGATGTTTTAATAAAGTCTGCACCAGCATTAGAAACACATTGGCATGCATCTATTTTGTTATGTTCATTTAACAAGCAAGTTTCAATAATTACTTTTAGTATTGCTTGATGCGAATGACAAATTTCAGCAATTTGTTTAATTTCATCAGTGACATAATCAAGTTTTTCTTGTTTTAAAGCTGCAATGTTTAAAACCATGTCTATTTCTTTAGCGCCCTTCATAATTGCGTCGGTTGTTTCATCACATTTAGCTTTAGTGGTCATTTGACCTAATGGGAAACCAATAACCGTACAAACTTTAACATCTGTTCCATCAAGAATTTGTTTGCAAAATGGGATATAGTATGGGTTAACACAAACCGATGCAAACTTATATAGCTTTGCTTCTTCGCATAATTTTCTTATTTCATTTTCAGCTGCGTCAGGTCTTAATAATGTATGATCAATGTATTTATTTAATTCCATATTAAACCCTTTCACGAATAATTGATTCAAGAGCTAACTCTGACATATCATAGAAGGTAGTTTGTCTTGCAAGTGGTGTCATATTTTCCCCAGTTTCAATATTGTCACTAACGGTTAGTAAACAAGCAACATGGCCTTTGTGACTCTTTCCTTCTAAAAATAAACCAAAACCTTCCATTTCTGAAACTGATGTTCCAGTAATCTTTAGTGTTTCTTGATGTGTTGTTTGACTATAGAAGAAAGTAGCAGAGAAAGCATCTTTCTCTTTTATTGCAGTACCTATTTTCTTAGCAGTGTTACGAATTAAATCGTTTGAAATTTTAGTTGGGAAAAATCGATTTGGAGCATCTGGTTTAATTTTTGTTCAGTGTTTGATTGGGACATCTGATCAACAAGATTTACATAGGATAACATCACCAAGATTACATTTAGCACGGTTAGTTACACCACAGCTACCAACACGATAAATAGCTTTAGCACCATAAAAAGTAAATAGTTCATGTGTATAAATGCATAATGATGGAATTCCCATTCCATGAGCCATAACAGTTACTGGGACATTTTTATATGTTCCGGTAAAAGCTAGCATTCCACGAATTTCATTAACTAGTTTTGGATTCTTTAAAAATGTTTTGGCGATTCATTCTGCACGCTTTGGATCACCTGGCATTATTACCCTTTTAGCTATTTGACCTTTTTTTGCACCAATATGTGGTGTGCAATTACTTAGTGCCATATCTTCTCCTAACGTTTAAAGATTAATAATTGTAATTCACCAGGAATAACTTTAACATTAATGTTATTTTGATGCTCAAGTAAGTTTCCATCAAATTCGACAACAACATCATTAGCTTGAATATCAACTTCTTTACATGTTAAACGTACATTGTGTTTAACTTTTGCAATTTTGCCTTTGCTTACTTTTGCTAAAATTGGTAATGTTTCAAGATGGTTAAATATTTTTAAATATGAAATAGATATTAAACCATCGTCATATTTAGAATCAGGATCAGTTATTGTTCCACCACCAATACAAATTCCGTTGTTCATTGTATATCATAACGAAAGAACTTGTTGTGGTTGACCTTTATCATATGAAATGTTAAACTTGAATGGTTTTCAGAATAATGATTTAACAACAGTTGCAAGTTTATATTGTGTTTTTGGTTTGAAACGTTTCATTTTATTTCTAAAAGCAATAACTTCAGCAGACATTCCAAGACCAACTTCATTGATTGCACGATATTTATTATTGATTAATAAATAGTCAATAGGTTTAATTGTTGGATTATTGATATATTCGTTAATTAATGTAATAGCATCATTAGTTGGCATTTTTAATGCACGAGAAAAGTCATTTCCTGAGCCAAATGGCAAAATACCAATTTGTGTGTTTTCAAATTTGTCAATGCCATTTAATACTTCATTAACTGTTCCATCTCCACCAAGGATTAAAATAGTTACTTTTTGTCCGGTAGATGTTAGATCACGAGTAATTGAAGTTGCATGACCTAAATTTTCAGTCATGTGGATGATTAAATTTAAACCAGTTTGAAGCTTAGTTCATTCTTTAATACTATCTAATATTTTAAGCGTTTGGCCTTGTCCAGAGACAGGATTACAAATTAAATGAATATCTTTCATATTATTCCTTTTTTTAATTTAAATATATATTTAAATTATATATAAGAATATATGCTGGTGTTTGTCTTTTTACTTGATAGTAATTCGACCAATATCACCAATGTCTAATTGAGCATTAGTTACAATTCTATATTTGTACATTGGCTTATTAACTTTTTCAACTGGAACATTACCTTTAATTTCAAATAAGCCTGAAATTTTAATTCCAGTGATTAAATCATGATTTTTACCAAAAACTTCGAATGTATCATTAGTTGTGAAAAAGTTTTTGCTAGTGATGATATAACCATTTTCAACTTTTTCTTCAACAATGAATGCAAAGTTTTGTGCTATTTTCTTTTGTTCATCACGGTATAACATTTGTTTTTGACTTGGTTGACCATTAAATCAAGCAATTGATGTTTCTCGATTTGCAGCCTTATCCAAATCTGCTTCATACATTTTTATTCTTTGTTCAGAAAGATTATTATCATAATAATCTTTTAATGCATGCGAATAGTTATTACAAATAGTTGCATTGTAGTGCAAAGACTTCATTCGTCCTTCTACTTTAAAACTAGCAATACCAGCTTCAATTAATGACTTTAGATTTGCAACATGACAGATGTCTTTTGTTGACATCGTAAATTTATTTGACACCAATTGGTTATTTTGATCACGTAATTCTCAATTCCAACGACAACTTTGTGCACAACCACCAACATTAGCATCACGCAATGAAAAGTTATTTGACATCATACAATGGCCAGAATAGCCAACACATAAGGCCCCATGAATGAAATCTTCAACGTCCATTACATCCTTTACTGCTTTAGGCATTGCTGATAAATCCTTAGAATCTACTTCACGAGCTGTGACAATTCTTGTAGCGCCGACAGCATTATGTCATCATAATGCAGCTTTGGAATTACATACTGATTGTTGTGTTGAAATATGAATTTGTACTTCAGGATAAGAAGTATGAATTGTTTTCATAATATATGGATCAGCACAAATAAAACCATCAGGTTTTAATACCATTAGTTGGTCTAGATATGGTTTAAAGTCACGAACCATTCCATTATGACAAAGAATATTTGTGACTAAATATACTTTTGCATTATGTTCATGAGCATAATCAATAGCTAATTTGATTTCATTAATATCAAAATTATTTGCTCGAGCACGCAATGAGTATTTCTTGCCACCAAGATAAATTGCATTAGCATTGAAGTTAATTGCAATTTTTGCTTTTTCTAAATCACCAGCAGGGGCTAATAATTCAACTTTATTCATTATTGCCCTCTCTTTCTAGATGCAGCAAACCTTTAGTTGGATCTAAGAAACCACAAGCTGATACTTTATTAATCTTATTAATAGAATTAATAAAATCTTGTTTTTTATCAGTAAATGTTTTATCTTTGATAGCAGCTAATGCTTGAACATAAATGTTTATTGTTTCATCAACTCAATTTTGATCATGCAAATAACTAAAGATGTTGATACTGTCAATACCTGCTTCAACTAGTTTGTCAAGATATTCCATAATTGAAATGTTATATCCAGTAAACATATGACTTCCAGTATCATCTTCGATGATAATGTTTGGTAATTGCCTTGTTTCTTCTTTTAGATAAAACATTTGATTAGTTAAATCTTTTTGTATGTTAAACTGATTTTTGAAGTTTGTTAATAATGCTCATTTAGAATGCATCATTAAGCCATAGCCTTCAGCTTGCATTTGCAATTTAACATTAGATTTGAATTTACAAAATTCTAAAATTTCAGGTAAGAATAATTCACGTGGTAAAACAACTTCATTTAATCCATGCTCTTTGTAAAAAGGCAATTGACTATAGTTAGTTATTAAAGTTTCTGAGTTGTAAATAAATTCAGGTTGGTATGTGATTTCATCACATATTTGTTTAACAGCAAAATCAGTAAAGATAATGTTACGAACATTTATTTCCTTTAATTGCTTTAATACATTTGTTAGTTCATTTAATTGATCATCAACATATAAATTATTTAAACTTACTGCTAGTTTTGGACTGTTAATTTGTCCAATTTGTTCAAGAGTTAGTAAACAAGTATTTCGAGTTGATAATTTGCCGCCAATACCAACAATAACATAGTCAACATTTTTGTTGACTATTATTTTTTTAGCATGTTCAAATCCAACTGGATTAACCCACAGTTTCATCTTTTTTCCTTAAGATTGCAAAACCATCATCAATATCATGGATTTCAACATGTCATGAACCGGTAAGGTTTTGTAAATATAGTTTAAAAGCTTCAACCTTTGTTTTTAATTTAAGTCGATTTTTTGTCATTTCTTTATCAGTGTTTTGAAATAAGTTAATGTTATCAATAAAGATAAAACCATTAGGTTTTAAATGTGGGGAATATTTAATAAAAAGTTGGTCTTGATTTGCTTTTGGCCCATCAAAAATAATACAATCAAAGTCTTGATGTGGTTCGTAATCAAAAGCAGAAATATTTACTGGAAAGATTTTTGTTTCACCTTTGAAATATTCTTGAGCAACACCAAAACGGTCGGTATCATTTTCTAATGTAATAATTTTGGTAATGCTTGGGTGACGAGCTAAATATTTTGATGAATAACCATAAGCTGTTCCAATTTCTAAAACTTGGGCAGTTTGATAATTATCAAAAATGTGATAAAGATAGTCAATTGTCTTATCACGCATGATTGGAATATTGTGTTCAAGATTAAATTGTTTAAACTTTTCCATGTTGTAACCACGAATCTAAAATAACAACTGCAGACATTTTGTCTTTTATCTTTTTAATTTTACTTGCTTTTAAACCGATTTCTTTAAGCATTCCAGTTGCTTCAATAGTTGTATAGCGTTCATCTTCTAATATAACACGAACTGAAAGATGTTCATGGATTAGATCTCTTAATCGATCAACGATTAAGCAAGTTGGGCTTTTATCTCCTGATGGATATAAAGGATAACCGATGACAATCACATCGATATCATTGTTGTATTGATTAAATAATTGTTTTATTTTATTTAGACAAGCATTTAGATCATTTCGAGCATATTTAAAATTTTCTAAACCACTAGCAATTATTTTATTGCTATCAGTTATAGCTATACCCATAGTTTTAGTGCCTAAATCTAATCCTAATGCTCTCATACATATAAGTATAAATAAAAATAAGAGCTTTGCTCTTATTTTGCTTTTGTTCATATACAATCGTTGCGGTTAAGTGCAAAATTTTTGTTATTACCTCAGAAATTTGTATAGATGAATTTGTCATATTCATATCATTGCCATCAGCAATCGCTTGGTTTATTTCCATATTTGTAATGATTGCGTTTGCAGAAATCAAATAAAAGAATTATTCCAGCAATTAAAGTTATTAAGCCAACAAAGAAGATGATTGGTGCTCATGGCATACCAATACCAAGGCTTTCAAAGATACCATAGTTTCCATCACTAGTATAGTCACCTACTGATAAACCAGATGTAAAGAAATTGCAACGAGTTATTGTTTTCGCAATGGCAACATATAAATAGAAACCACCAATTTGTCCAAAACTAATTACTCCACCTTTTCAACCAAATTTTGGTGTATTTAACAATACACCTATAGCCATCAATAAGTTAATTAAATGTCCCATGAAATATAAATCATTTTGCCCTTTATTTCCTAAGAAAATAAATTGTCATGTTCTTTCAGTTCATGTTGAGAAAAATGGAGTGTCAAGAAATAAAACAAAAACACTACCAATAATAGCTAATGGTGCAAAACCTCTTGCAGATTTACGACTAGGATCAGCAATTAGGCATATTGGTAAAGCAAAGTTCATAAATGGGCAAATGTTTAATAGAAAGATATCACTTATAATTTTTGATTCACCAGATTGTAATCATTTTTCCCCTGGAACAAATACCATATGGGCATATTGATTTCAATGTGGGACTCATGCTACAGCAATAACATAAATTAAATAGGCAACGCTGATTCCTAGTCAGAATCAGTACATATTAGTTACTTTTTTAATTCATCTGTGAGCAACAATTTCTCCGGCAACAAGAATTAGCGGAAATAAGATAAATAATGCATTCATAACTATTTCCTAACCCTTAAATACACTTTTAGTAACGTATCAGATCAATACACTTTGTTGGGATTATTCTTGTTAACACAAGTAAATGTACATGCCAAATTAAAGAAATTGCCTTCTCCTTCTCTAATTTTTGACCAATCAATATTTATTGCCATACTTTGTGTGACATTTTTATTGTCAATTACAAGATCACTAGTAGTTCTTATATTGCTAATGCCTTCATCAGCAAATGTAGTTTTAAAATCTAATTTCAATGTTTGGTTTGGCTCTAGTTCATTCATTAGAATGAAAGGCAAATCAAAATTCTCACCTACTGTTTTGACTTCTCGATAGTCTGCATATTCAATTTTGATTTTAGCACCACGAGTTAAAACAATAGCTGGAGTTATTAAGGCTACAGCTACAGCACCAGATAGGCATGGAATTAGTATTGTTTTTAACTTTCTAGTCGTCATATGCAAATTTATATCTAATATTATAAATGTATAATTTATATATGGAAAAAATTGCACAATTACAACAAATTCTTCAAAATGCTAAAAGCATTGTTTTCTTTGGTGGGGCAGGAGTTAGCACTGAGAGTGGAATACCTGATTTTCGATCAAAGGATGGTTTATACAATCAAAAGTTTGATTATCCACCTGAAGAAATTTTGTCACACCAATTCTTTTTTGACAAAACTAAAGAATTTTACGAATTCTATTTTGCTAAAATGTTAGATTTGAGCATTCAGCCAAATGATGCTCATAAGCAATTAGCTAAATGGGAAAAATTAGGAAAGCTTAAAGCAATCGTTACTCAAAACATTGATGGATTGCATCAACTTGCTGGAAGCAAGAATGTTTATGAACTACATGGAACAGTTCATAAGAATCGTTGTGTTAAGTGCAATAAATTTTACACAGCACAAGACATTATTAAATTTAAAGGCAAAGGTATCCCACGATGCAGTTGTGGCGGAATAATTAAACCAGAAGTTGTTTTGTACAATGAAGGACTTGATCCAGCAACTATTGATGGTGCTGTCAATGCTATTGCTCATGCTGATGTTTTAATTGTTGCTGGTACAAGCTTAACTGTTTATCCAGCAGCTGGATTAATTAACTATTTTAATGGAAAACATTTAATTTTAATTAACCGAGATAAAACAGGTGCTGAATCACGAGCATCTTTGGTCATCAATGAACCGGTTGGCAAGACATTAGCTCAAATTAATTTAAAGTAGGTAAATTATGTTAATTAAATCATTTAGAATTAATCACACTAAATTAAAACCCGGAATTTATTTACACGAGATTAAGCAATTTGGTAATGAATATGTAACAACATATGATTTGCGATTCAAAGCGCCAAATCGTGGTAGTTATTTATCAAATAGCGCGATGCACTCTCTAGAACATTTAATTGCAACATTTTATTCTGTTGCCTACCCAGATGAAAAAATCTATTTTGGTCCAATGGGTTGCCAAACTGGTTTTTATCTAGTTGTTGCTGGAAAGAAAAATTTAGCTTGATTAGAAAAAACTTTGCCAAAATTAAATTCTTATATTAATGAAACAAAACAAGTTCCAGGTAATAATCCATTAAGCTGTGGCAATTATAAAACATTAAGTATATCAACTGCTCAAGCAACATGAAACACTTGATATAACGATCGAAAAAAATGAAAGAAACAATATTAAAATAAAACTCGAGCAATGCTCGAGTTTTTTATTTGATATAGTCGTCAATATTAATTTTAGTTGTGTCTATTTCACTAATTGCCTTACGTGTTTTTAAAACATATGGGGCAGGAATAGACAATTCATCAATATGTAATGCCATTAAGAATGGTAGCACTTTAGGATCACGAGCTAATTCACCACAAATGCCAACTCGTTTACCATATTTATGTGCTGCTTCAATTGTCATTTTCATTAAGTACATAAGACCTTTATGGTAAGGATTGTAAATTTTAGTTAAATTTGGATTAACACGGTCACAAGCTAGTGTATATTGTGTTAGATCGTTTGTTCCAATTGAGAAGAAGTCGACATGTTGCGCAAGTTCTTCAGCACAAATTGCTGCAGCAGGAACTTCAATCATAATTCCAAGTTTGATATTTTTAGCAAAAGGAATATTCTTTTTGGTTAATTCTTCTTTAACTTCAGCTATACATTTCTTACAGAAATCAACTTCAGACAAGTTAGTAATCATTGGAACCATGATTGATAGGTTTCCATATACTGAAGCACGATATAAAGCTCTTAATTGTGTTTTAAACATTTCTGGTTTGTCCAAACAAATACGAATTGAGCGATAACCTAATGCTGGGTTAGCTTCCTTCGGTAAGTCGAAATATGAAACTTTCTTATCTGCACCAATATCAAAGGTTCGAATAATAACTTCCTTACCTTTCATTCCTTCTAAAGCTTTTTTATAAGCTTCAAACTGGAAATCTTCAGATGGGAACGTATCTTGTTTTAAATATAAGAATTCAGAACGGAATAGTCCAATCCCTTCACCACCATTAGCAACAACAGCCGGAACATCTTCAGCTGATGAAATGTTACAGCAGATCATTGTTTTAAAACCATCTTTAGTTATCGATGGTTCAGTAATAAGAGCTTTAAGCTTTGTCTGATATAAACCATGAATATGAACTTGTTGTTCATAAGCTTGAATTTGTTCTTCAGTTGCATCAATTGAAATTTCACCTTTAGTAGCATCTAAAATTGCCACTTTACGGTTTAGTGATTCATCAAGTTTTAGACCTTCAACCATACAAATTGATGGCAATTCAGCAGTTCGAGCAAAAATTGAAATGTGAGCTGTTGTATTACCTTTAGTTAGAACTAAACCTTTTAAAAATATTCGATCAAATTGCATGATCACGCTTGATTCAAGATCTTCACAAACCAAGATTGTTGGTTTAGTTAATTTGTAATTTGCTTCCTTACCAAGTAAAATATCACGGATACCTTTTCCAACTTCTAAAACATCAGCAGATCTAGCTTTCATGTATGGGTCATCAAGTTGTGAAAGCATTTGCGCTAATTGCTTAGAAGCAATAGAAACAGCTTCTTCGGCAATAATATTCTTATCAATTGCTGCTTTAACCGCATCTTCAAAGTCTAAATCAGTTGCCATTATTTTATGTGTGGCAAATAATTTAGCTTTATCTTCACCAAGTGTTGCCTTAGTTTGCGTATAAAGAGCATCAAGTTTAGCTATTTCTTTATCACGGGCAGAAACAAAACGAGCAAATTCATCATTAACTGATGTAAAAACATGTTTTACTTCTTCCTTTGATGGAAGAATAACTTTTATTTCTCCTCGTGCAAAACCATCAAAGATTGTCTTGCCCAAATATTTGTTCATATTACAATTTGCTTTCCAATGTTACTCTTATTGCTTCAGCTGCAGCTTCTTCATCTACACCGCTAACTTCAATTTGCAAAGTATCACCACATTTAGCACAAAGTGATAAAATTGTGAAGATTCTTTTAAAATCACCGGTTTTACCGTTGCATTTTGCAATAATTGTTGATTGAAACTTCTTTGCTTCTTGGACAACAATACCTGCTGGACGAGCATGAATTCCAGCTGGATCTTTTATTTTAAATTGAAATTGTTTCATATGTATCATTGAAACTGATATTTAACTTTAATAATCAGGATCTTTTCTATTATATATAAATATTACTAAACTATGTTTAGTAATACATATAGTTGAAAATGAGACATTGGCAACCAAAATATCAATTTATTAATAAACTAATATAAAACTAGAGTTTACTCTAGTTTTCGGTTTTGATTATCAATATATACTTTATAATATAAATAACTTATAAAAAAATGAGGTAATTTTATGCTATCTGATGAAATAATTGAAGAATTAAAAAGTGAAGCATTAAAGGAATTTGAATTGCTTTCTAAAGTTTATCGTCCAAGTTTCCAAACCCGAAAGATTGCTGACTATTTAAAGCAACGGGTTAAAGAACTTAGACCTGGTGTTGAAGTTTATGAAGACCAATATCGTGCAAATTTAATTGATGATATTTATGATCCAACTGCTTCAAGTGGTAACGTATGATTTGATTTACCAGCAACCCCAGGTTGTGAAAAGAATGAACCAATCATTTTACAAGCACATATGGATATGGTTTGTTCTTATGCTGATGAACAAGCTGAAAAAGAAATGAAAGAAATTGGTGTTCAATTACAATATCATGACAATGGAACATTGACATCTGTAAATAACCGTACATCATTAGGTGCTGACTGTGGTATTGGTTTAGGTGTAATGCTTGCTATCTTTAAATCTGACAAAATCCGTCATGGTTTAATCCGTTTCTTAGTAACAACTGATGAAGAAGTTGGTATGTGTGGTGCATCATACTTAGGTTTAACTAAGACTGGTGAAAAAGGTGATCCAGTTCGTGGCTTTAAATATTTAGTTAACCTTGATGACCCATATGATGGAGAAATCATTGTTTCAACTGCTGGTGCTGTTGTTTCTTTATATACACTACCATTAGCTGGTAATAACAAACCAATGGAAGCAGGAAGTAATGTTTACACATTAGAAATTACTGGATTATTAGGTGGACACGATGGTGTTGAAATTCACCACCATGCATCTGCAGGACGTGTTGCAGCTAAAATTTTAACTGACATTTGTAACCCTGAAGACTTTAGATTAGTTGAATTCACAAACCCTGGTTGTGATTTCCACAACACAATTCACACTCATGCTCGTGTTATCTTTACATCAAAACAAAGCATTGGTCAAATTAAGGGTGTAATTGATAATCACCTAACTATGTTAAAAGGTGAATATCCACTTGAAACAGGCGCAAAGATTACAATTCAACCAACACAACTTCCAGCAAATGCTGAGATTAGACCATTACCTCACGATTTAAGTACTAAGCTTCTTAAGCTAATTACATCATTACCTTATGGACCAACAAGTTGAAAAAACAAAGCAACTGGTTGAGTTGAAACTAGTGGTAACATTGGACCAATCAACTTGTTATTTAAGAAAACTGAAGAAAATGGTAAAACAATTTGAGACACAAATTGATTAGATATGCGAGCTCATACTCGTAGTTGCAACAACGATCACTTAGTTAAGACTGTTGAACAAAACAAGAAACTTGCAAAAGATATCTTTGGTAGTGATGATTTAGACTACTATCAATTAAAGAATATCCTTTATGGATGACCTGGTGATGAAGATACAACATTAATTGATGTTGTTAAAGCTGGTTATGAATCTAAAGGTGTTAAATGATCATGCAAGAACGTTCATGGTGGATTTGAAGTTTCATGATTTAAACACTTCAATGATGAATTAGTAATGGTAATTATTGGTCCAGAAATTCATGACATTCACCAATGTCAAGAAACTCTATATACTGGAACACTAAATGGTTTCATTACTGTAGTTATCTCTTGTATTGACAAGATGAATTCATTAATTAAGAAATAATATGAAAAACAAAACAACCGTTAAATCGGGAAATATGTATTTTGGATCTGATGGTAAAACAACTATCAAATCCGGTAATATGTTATTCCACTCAGATGGTTCAACTACTGTTAAAAGTGGTAACATGTATTTTAATTCAGATGGTTCAACTGTTGTTAAATCCGGAAATATGTATTTTGGATCTGATGGTAATACTACCGTTAAGAGCGGTAATATGTTCTTTGGTTCAGGTGGTTCATCCACTGTTAAAAGTGGTGACATATTCTTTGGCTCCGATTCTAAAACTTCATCTATCCTTGATGATGACGATGATGAAGAATAAACAGGCATTGCCTGTTTTTTTTATCACATACGATTATTAAAGATTAAATCATATGCTTCTTTTTGCAACTGTTTATAGTTTGGACAATAGCTTTCAACAAGTTTTCAAAATTCTTTTTTATGGTTCATATGAGTAAAGTGTGCTATTTCATGGTAGATAACATAGTCAATATAGTTTTTTGAATATTGGATTAGTTTTGCTGAGTAGTTAATCTTCTTATGAGCATCACACATTCCTAAATAGTATGTAGCTCATCTTACACAACCAAATGTTCCTTTTAGCCCAAGTTGATTCATTAATTCATTAGTTCGTGGTTGTAAATAATTTGTGCTCAATTGTTTATAAAAATATTTAGCAGCATCTTTGTAATCACGTTTATGACGAATATAAACATCAATGTGATCATTGGCATATTCAACATTAAATTTATTTCCAATAAATACTTTAACTGGAACTTTTTGCCCAAAGATTAATCATGGTTCAGGATTATCAACATTCTTATACCAATTTAAAATTCTTTCGTAGTTATTCTTCACATATTGTTCAATAAGGTGTTTTGGAACTGATTTGTTGCAGGTTACAACATAATATTTTTCTTCTTCACAATATTCAAGAAAAAAGTGAGCCTCATTTTTTCTAACAATTTTATATAAAATCAAACCATCCTTACATAGAAACGATGAAAAGCTAATGTTTTGGTTTATGTAGTCTGTATATTTAAATTTACTCATGCTAAGTTAATTAAATATCAAAAATTAATTAACTTTGTTAGCTATTTTTTATATTAACTTTGTTAATAAAGAGTGATTATAAAGAGTTATGTTTAGATTGTCATTGCTGACTAAAATAACCTCATGGTTGTTTTATTTTGGTTACATTGTAATCGTATCAACGCCATCAACAACCACTAAATTTATCACCATACGCTAAATAGTTTATCTTGGTTGCATCGATTGCGACAATCGTTCCAAATATAATCGAATGCAGAAAGACAAAATAAATTGTCATGCTTAATGCTGGTGCCAAACCAATTTTAGCAAAGATTTTATAGTTCCCGTTTATAGAAAAATCATTAGGATGTAAACCAGAAACACTGTAAGTTGCTCCAGTTAGTGCAGAAGCTATTATTACGTATATATAAAATGTTCACAATACACCAAAAGTATAAATTGTCCCTTTTCATCCTAATTTTGGTGTATTAAGTATGACGCCCAACGCAATGAACATATTCATTGCATGATTAAAATAATATAAATCAGTTTTAGTTGGTTTGCCAATAAAGATATATCTTAGAGTGAATTCGGCAACTGAACTCATTGGTATGTCTATAAATAATACAAAAGCCGAAGCTATTAGTGCAACCGGTGCCAATGTTCTTGCAACTTTTCGAGATGGATCAGCGATTAATGCCACTGGTAAGAAAAATGTTAAAAATGGACACAAATTTAATAATAATGCATTAGTGACAATGCTTGATTCGCTACTTGTTAGAATTCCTCCAGGCAAATCTAAATGCGAAAAGTGTTTGAAATAGGCAGCTCAACATATACCAATGGTGTAGCCTAAATAGAAAATACTGATTACTAATCAGAATCAATATATGTTAGTCACTTTTCTTATTCATTTATTTGCTGCAATTTCACCGCCCATAATTACTAGGGCTAATATTGCTAAACCAATTCCACCTAAATTCATTCTTAACCCTTTCTATTCCTTTGGTGAATATTGCAACTGAAGATTTAATATTGAATCAGATCAAATGGTTTTATTGTCTTTTGTTCTTTTTAATTTAATGTAAAAATTAAAACTTGTACAATCATTTGGTTCAAGTGGCTTGCCATCTTTACGATATAAACCAACCGTTTGATGAAATTCTTTTTTGTTTTCTTCAAATTTTATTTCACCTTCAAGTTTTGGGTAACTATTAACATCTAGAAATTTAACCATTTCAATATCAATATCTATATATTGATTTGATAAGTCTATTGGTTCATACAAATAAAAAGTATAGTCTAATGTTGTTTGACCTGCTTGTTCGATAGAACCTCATCTTGTTCCTTTATAATTCATATGAAAACGAGGCCTAGCCGCGATGCATGCAGCAGGGATGACTACACATGAAATAGCTACAAGCGATAAACATGGGAATAATATATATTTTCAATGTTTAATCTTCTTCATATTAGTAATTATTTTCTTGACGTTGGTGATTTACTTTGTTTTTAGCTTCATAAGCTTGGATGATATCATCAACACTAAAGCCTAGTCTTAAACCAAAACTTAGATATTTACTATATCAAGCTGTAGATTGGTTAGGACTATTAATTAAAGTTGCTTCATTAAATAATTCAATGAAAGCATTAGTGATGTCACGTTTGTTTTTAAATGGTTTGTCTTCGATAACTTCAAAAATAGGATTAACTTTGTAGTAGATGCATAATGAAGTGATGAAGTGAATTCCATCAACATATTCTTCAAGCACAATTTCTTTTGCTGAACTTGGTTTGTTTGACCAAAATTTAAAACTTCTAATTTCATTCGCTGTTTCAGCCAATTCAACAATTAACGCAAGTTTTAATTCAGTGTGAATCTTATCATAGTTAACATCGTGTTGACTATGAATATGTTTGTCAAGAACAATTTGTTGTTCAAATATTTTGTTTAAATTTATTTTCATAAAACAAAAAATAGGTTAAACCTATTTCTTACATGCTGTTTCTACCAAAGCTTTGAATTCGTTTGGATTGTTAATTGCTAATTCAGAAAGCATCTTACGGTTAATTTCAATTTTGTTTTTCTTTAAACCGTTAATGAATTGTGAATAGTTGTAACCTTCAGCTTTAACTGCAGCTGAGATTCTAGCAATTCATAATTTTCTAAAATCACGTTTTTTAGCTCTTCGATCACGGAATGCATATGCAGCACTACGAATAACAGTTTGCTTTGCAATTCTGTAACTTGTATGTCTTGTTCCACGTGAACCACTTGCAGCTTTCTTTACAGATTTACGGTATGCTCGTGCACCAGTTCCACCTTTTACTCTCATACTAAATCTCCTTAATTATGTAATGTCTTACCTAAGTTCTTAGCGTAAGTTGCATTTAATGTTGTATCTTTTCTTAAATGTCGTTTTTGCTTAGTTGTTTTATTATGTGCTAAGTGTGAACGATAAGCATGTTTTCTTTTAATTTTACCAGATGCTGTTTTATGCAAACGTTTTGCAACAGCACGTTTTGTTTTGGCTTTAATCTTTCCCATAATTATTCTCCTTATTTTTTAACAATAGTTGCTTCGTACATGATTGGGCTTAACTGTTTAAGCGGTGTAGCAACTTTGCCATTTTCTTCAATTAACTTTAGAAAATCATGATAAACCTTATCAATTAAATCTTGCTTTGTGGCAATTCGACCGAAGGTCATCACTTTAAACTTGATTTGGCATCCATCTTTTAATCATTGATTTGTTTGATTAGCTTTTCATTGCAAATCGCCAGCACCAATTTGTGGTCGTACTTTCACTTCTTTAGTTTTAACTACCACTTGGTTTTTCTTTGCTTCTTTTTGTTTAACATCTTGTTGGTATTTGAACTTACCATAGTCGATGATCTTACAAATTGATAGTTTACCAGTTTTGCTGCTTGGTACAAATAATACCAAGTCTAAGCCTTTATCTTGAGCTAATCTAACCGCAGCACGAGTATTCATTGCTCCGAGATTAACTCCATTTTCATCAACAACTAAAACATTAGGATCTCTAATCTTTTCGTTAGTTAAGTATTTGTCTTTTTCCATTCAGTTATTATTTTCTCCTGTTAATTGTTTATATAAAGAAAAGTACACAATGATTTTCATTGTGTACGCAAAACATTTAAATAGTCAATTTGACCTTTAAAAGCTTTTAGCCTATTACTATTCGCAATCAGGCGAGTTTACACAACTACTTCCTTTATATGTAATATATTGTATATGAAAAACAATAAATTATTAAATATTTATATTTAATTATATTTTTATACATAAACTACTACGGGTTGCTTGTATAATTTCAAACATATCTTGGAGGATATTATGAAAAGAACAAAAATATTAATTCCAACACTATCAGTAATGGCATCAATAGGGTTTGTTGCACCGTTTGCCACATCATGTGCTAGAGATAATGTGATATTAATTGATCAGTTTTTTAAAAACCCAGATGGTGATGCTGACACTATTATTTCTAAAACTCTTTCTTTAAAAGAACACAAAGTATATAGTTTTAAAGTTGAATTTAAAAATGCAATTGAAGGGCAATTTCCATCATCAGCTGTTTTAATTGGACCACAAAGAACTCATTTGGCTGGTTATGGTGGTATAATCGCTGTCTTTGATATGAAATTTAATGGTGAAGCATTAACTCGTGTTTATGATGAAGACCAATTTGCAGAAGGGACATATGGATTATGAACATCTGCTGGTAGTCCATATCGAATCGGTGCTTTTGGGCATACAATGTCAAACAGTGCATATTTCGAATTTAAAGCAATTTTCGAAAATAGCGATGAATTTGATGTTACAAATTTTGTACTAGCTTGTCAGCACGATCCACTTAGTTAATGAAAAAAAAGAGGCAAAAGCCTCTTTTCTTTTTTACTGGTGCACTCGAAGGGACTTGAACCCCCACTCCGTAAAGA